>JBJTQS010000093.1:0-20332 GCA_046075765.1 Bacteroidota bacterium | reverse complement strand
GAAAAGAGTATGCGTAACCGCTATTTTACAAACGGTCCAATTAAGCGAATAAGGTCACAGGTCGAGTTTTACAAGGCTCTTAAGTCCATCAATAAGTGAAATTCCATTATTTTAGCGTCCATTAGCGTTTAATAGCTTTATTGATGGATTTTTTGAAATTTGGAGCAATTGATATAGGCTCCAACGCCCTTCGTTTGCTGCTTTGCAATGTCTATGAAGACGATTCCGGACCTGTGTTTAAAAAGGCTGAGTTATTCCGCTTTCCGCTCAGGCTGGGTGAAGATTCCTTCTTGAACGGTAAAATCAGTGATGAGACTATTGGTAAGTTGGCTCATGTGATGACCGCATACAAGCATCTTTTAGAGGCTTATGGAGTGCTTGATTTTCGTATTTGCGCAACCGCTGCCATGCGTGAAGCCAGTAACTCCAAGTATGTTATTGATGTGGTGCAAAAGCGTTCAGGTTTAAAGATTGAAGTTATCGATGGAAGAACAGAGGCCGAATTGATATTTGCTAACCATATTGAGAAGATTTTGGATCCAACCCAATCTTACCTTTATGTGGATGTGGGAGGTGGTAGTACAGAACTTACCTTGTTTTCAAATGGGAAAACGCTTTTTTCGAATTCGTTCAATATCGGCACTATTAGAATGCTGCATGGCATGGTGGATCAAGATACATGGAATGGTTTTAAAGATGCTGTTCTACACATAAGTAATCTGGTCGTTGGTGAAGATCTAGTGGCAATTGGATCAGGAGGAAATATAAATAAGATATTCAAAATGGCGGGGCGTAAAGAAGATCAATATCTTGCTTTCAAGAAAATTCAATCATTGTATGACGAAGTTTCAACATTATCCTATGATGAAAGGATATCTAAGTTAAAGTTGAATCCCGACCGCGCCGATGTAATCATTCCTGCTTTTAAAATTTTTCTGTCAGTATTAAAGTGGAGTAACATTGAAAAACTTATCGTTCCGCAGGTAGGACTTTCGGATGGGATTGTACATGCCTTGTATGAACAGCACATGTCTACCCCCCAAAAATAGCATTTAGTTCTTATTTGCTTAATATTCAGTGTTTTTCAAATTAATTTTGAATTAACATTGGAATAATAAGTACTTAATGATGGGATGTTTCCTTTGCTTTCGATTAGAAAGGTAACCCCATCAAATGAAAAATCTACTATCCAATCTGTTCTGTTCGCTGGTATTGCTCTCCCATGCGATAGCTCAAACAGGTAGCATCAAAGGCAGCATCAAAGAACAAACAACGGGCATGGGACTTCCGGGTGCCAGTGTTGTGATTGATGGCACAACCAATGGCGCAATGACGGATATCAATGGCAACTATGAAATCCGTGGCTTAAAGGCAGGAACTTACATTTTGAAGACAAGCTATGTGGGTTTCATTTCTGAGACATCACAGCCATTAAAAGTGAATGAAGGTGAAAGCGCATCTTATTCCGTTGCATTAAAGGAAAACATAAATCAACTTCAAGGCGCCGAAGTCGTTTCAACACGTCGTTACAATACTGAAAACGCCGTGATGATGGAAATGCGTAAGAGCGAAGTGGTCTCTAACGGTGTATCTGCACAGCAGATTTCAAAGTCTCAAGACAGGACTGCTACCGATGTTGTTAGAAGACTACCTGGCGTAACCGTTCAAGACAATGGATTCGTTTTCGTTCGAGGTTTGGCCGAGCGCTATAATGTTACCTTGTTAAACGGGGTTTCGGCGCCTAGTATGGACGCTGATAAAAGGGCCTTTGCCTTAGACGTGATTCCGAGCGCAATGCTTGATCGACTTGTGGTAGTTAAAACTGGGTCTCCTGAATTACCTGGAGATTTCTCAGGTGGTTTGGTAAGAATTCATACACGAGATGTGTCTGACGACAATCAAATTCAAGTTGGTTATACCACAGGTTTAAGGGTGGGAACCACCTTTTCTGAGTTTTATCAAGCACCCAAAGGTTCAACTGATTGGCTTGGCGCCGATGATGGTACGCGCGCACTTCCCGGTTTTTTTCCTTCTAATTTGTATGATGTTAAGGATCCCAAAGCCTTAGCTAATCTAGGAAAGGCCCTTCCTAATAATTGGGCTGCGGTTAGGACAAAAGCAGGTATGGATCAAAGGTTCAGTGCCACGGCATTCAACAATTTCAAGTTTGGTAAAACCAAAGTGGCCAACGTTACTTCCATCCAATATGGATTAACTTACGATTCATATCATGCGGATAATTACAGTTACAACGCTTATGACCCAATTAACGAAGCCAGTGATACGATCTATGATTATAATGATGAGACCTACAAGGAGAATGTTCGACTTTCATTGCTTCATAATTGGACATTCTTGCTTTCGCCTTCAACCAAATTGGAATTCCGAAACTTTTTGAATCAACAAGGTGCTAACCAGGCTGTCTTGCGTACAGGTTCCAATTTTGAAGAGGGTAGTTTGGTTAAAAGCTATGCATTCCGCTATCAACAGCGTACCGTGTATAGCGGTCAATTGGCAGGCAGCCACGACTTGATGGCTGGTACTTCCAAATTGGATTGGGTGCTTGGGTATGGATACTCCAATACCAGTGAACCTGATTTCCGCAGAATCAGAACAAAGAAAGATATTAACGCAGTTTCAGACTCGATTCCATACCAAGTAATAATAGCTCCCTCCGCTTCAACTCTGGATGCAGGTAGATTCTATTCTAATCTAATGGAGCATACGGGCACCGCTGGGCTAAATTTCACGAAAGATTTGAAATCAAGATCTGAAGAGTTGATGCCAAAGTTCAAGTGTGGCTTGTACTCAGAGACTAGGGTGCGTTCTTTTGATGCTCGATGGATGTCATACAAGCAATCCAAGTTGGGCATGTTCAACAATTCCTTATTGCTACTTCCTCTTGATCAGATTTTTGCTCCTGAAAACATCAATGATACTACAGGTTTCAAATTGGAAGAAGGAACTAATCCCAGCGATAGCTATGAAGCATCTAACATGTTGCTGGCAGGTTATTCAGGGATTTCTTGGCCTTTGTCAAAGCGTCTAAATCTTTCGGGTGGATTGAGATTTGAATACAACAGGCAAATGCTATCCAGTCGAGATTACTCAAATCGAAAAGTGGAGATTGATAATGCCGTTCCATCATTATTGCCCTCCATCAATGTTGGATATGCTTTGAATGATCGTTCTCAAATTCGTTTGGCGTATTTCAAAAGTGTGAATAGGCCTGAGTTCAGAGAATTAGCTCCTTTCGCATATTACGATTTTACATTCAACAATGTACTAACCGGAAATACAGACCTTAAGACGCCATCCATCCATAACATGGATGCTCGATACGAATTTTATCCCTCCAATGGTGAAATGATATCTTTAGGTCTGTTCCACAAAGTATTCAATAACCCTATTGAAATGTTTTTTGTTCCAGGCTCAGGTGGCGGCGGTACTCGTAATTTTTCTTTTGGAAATGCCGATGGTGCAACGAGCACTGGTTTGGAATTTGAGGTCAAGAAAACATTACGAAGCTCGGTTGAAGGTTTACCATTGGGTAAGTGGGCGCGTTTCCTTGCCCGAACTGGTGTGAACATGAATCTTACTTGGATTAGCAGCCAGGTGAACCTTGGTGATGATGCCGTAGGTCAGGAATCAAGCAGGCCCATGACAGGCCAATCTCCTTATATGATCAACGCTGGAGTATTTCATAATAATCAGGAGGCTGATCTACAGATTTCAATCATGTACAATATCGTAGGTAAGCGTGTTTTCGCAGTGGGCACTTATGGAACACCCGATATATATTTCATGCCAAGAAATTCTGTTGACTTGACCATTACAAAAGGCCTTGGCAAATACACTGAAATCAAAATTGGTATTCAGGATCTTTTATCCCAAGATGAGATTTATAAGCAGGATTCAAATGGCAATGGTTCCATAGATAGCAAAGATGAGGATGTCTATCGCATAAATAGGGGAGCCTATATCAGTACCGGTGTTTCATTCAAGTTTTAAACTTGAAATTTACAACTGGTTAACATAAAAGGTTATTTATTTAACGACAAGTGAACATCGGATTAATCATCCGGTAACACTTGTCGCTTTTTTTTGCATCATCAAAATAACCCAAAAATTAAAAAGATGAAAACATCAAAATCCATCAACATGACAAGGTTCGGTATCCGCACACTGATGGCTGGCCTGCTGTTAACCGGCCTTTCTATTACTTCTTGCAAAAAAGATGAAGACGAAACACCACCCCCAACAGGTGGTACAACCATTGAGGTAAGCGGTGATATTACTGCTAACACCACATGGTCCTCTAACAACAAATACATTTTGAAAGGTTTTGTTTATGTTAAAAGTCCTGCGGTTTTGACTATTGAACCAGGTACAGTCATTCGTGGAGATAAGGCAACTAAAGGTACTTTGATTATCGAGCGTGGTGCTCAGATAATTGCAGTTGGAACTCAAAATAGTCCGATTGTATTCACATCCAATGAAGCAAAAGGAAGTCGTTCTTATGGCGATTGGGGTGGTGTCATTATCTGCGGTAGAGCTCCTATCAATTTACCAGGCGGTGAAGGAACCGTTGAAGGGGGCACTAATGCCATCTACGGTGGTACCAATGCAGCAGATAATTCCGGTAAGCTTAAATATGTTCGTATTGAATTCTGCGGAATAGCTTTCCAACCTAATCAGGAAATCAATGGTCTTACCATGGGTGGAGTAGGTAACGGTACTCAAATAGAGTATGTGCAGGTTTCATACAGCGGCGATGATTCTTACGAATGGTTTGGTGGAAGTGTTGATGCTCGTCATTTGATTGCTTTCCGCGGATGGGATGACGACTTCGATACTGACAATGGTTATTCAGGCAGAATACAGTTTGCTGCTGCTTTTCGCGATAAAGACATTGCCGACCAATCTGGGTCTAATGGTTTTGAATCCGACAACGATGGTCAAGGTACTACAGCAACTCCTTTTACCAAAGCCATTTTCAGCAACATTAGCATTTTCGGTCCGCTTGAAACAAGCTCTACCACCATCAACACCCAGTTTAAGCGTGGTGCACACTTGCGTAGGAATACTCAAACATGTTTGTATAACTCACTGATTGCCGGTTTTCCAACAGGTTTGTTCATTGATGGTTCTTTAGCTGAAACAAACGCGAATAACGGTGATTTGCAAGTTAGGAATACAGTTATTGCTGGAAGCACAACTGCGCTTTCCGCTTCTGCATCGTTTGATATCCAAACATGGTTCAACACTGCTGGTTATGGAAATTCTGTTCTGCCTGCTTCAACAGACATATTGAATTACTACCCAGTAAATCTATCAAGCCCTTCACTCTTACCGCAAACAGGATCCCCGCTTCTTAGTGGTGCTGATTTCACATCTGCGAACCTTCAAGGAGGTTTCTTTACAAATGTGAATTATCGGGGTGCTTTTGGTACCAATAACTGGACTCAAGGTTGGACCAATTTTGATCCTCAGAACACCGATTATTGATTCAATTGAACAAAAAAGAAAAGCAGCGGAGTATTTCCGCTGCTTTTTTGATTTTAGCTGTTTGTGAATGTGAAATCACCCTTGGAATTCACATCTATCAATATTTCTCCGTCCTTGTTAACAGCACCAGAAAGAATCTGCTTACTTAGTTCATTTAAAATCCGCTTTTGTATGACTCTTTTCATCGGCCTTGCACCGAATTGCGGGTCAAATCCAAGTTGAGCCAGCCAATCTGTAGCCGCATCGGATAATTCCAATCTGACACCTTGGTTTTGCAACATTTTCCTGATACCGTCAATCAATATGACTACAATCTTTCTGATTTCATCACGATCTAGTGGATTGAACATGATGACCTCATCAATCCTATTCAAAAATTCAGGGCGAATGGTCTTTTTCAATAAGTCATATACGGCCACTTTCGTGGATGCTACTACTTCTTCGCGGTTGCTATCATTAAGCTCTTCAAACTTCTCTTGAATTAGGTGAGCTCCGATATTGGAGGTCATGATGATGATGGTGTTTTTGAAATTCGCAGTTCTTCCCTTGTTGTCGGTCAATCTTCCATCATCAAGTACCTGAAGCAGTATGTTGAATACATCCGGATGCGCCTTTTCGATTTCATCCAGCAAAATCACTGAATAGGGTCTTCTTCTTACCGCCTCAGTAAGTTGTCCACCCTCATCGTAGCCTACATATCCGGGAGGGGCTCCAATTAGTCTCGATACCGTATGCCGTTCTTGATATTCGCTCATATCGATGCGTGTCATGGATTGCTCATCATTGAATAAGTATTCAGCCAATGCTTTAGCTAATTCAGTTTTTCCAACGCCGGTAGTGCCTAAGAATATGAAGGAACCAATTGGCCGTTTCATGTCTTGTAATCCGGCCCTGCTTCGCCTAACCGCATCGGCCACAGCCATGATAGCATCTTCTTGACCAACCACGCGTTTATGTAACTCCTCTTCAAGTGAAAGAAGCTTTTCCCTTTCACTTTGAAGCATTTTTCGAATGGGTATGCCAGTCCATCTGGATACCACTTCGGCAATGTCCTCGCTATCGACCTCTTCTTTAATCATGGCTCCCTTGGAAGCCTGCATCGAAGCCAGTTGTGCCATCAATTCATTTTTCTTGGCTTCGGCATCTTTAATCCTACCGTATCGAATCTCTGAAACTTTTCCATATTCGCCCGAGCGCTCTGCCTGTTCGGCTTCCAGTTTAAATTGTTCAATGGCTTCCTTGAGGTTTTGTACTTGCTCTACAAGTTCCTTTTCCGATTGCCACTGCGCCTTGATGGAATCCCTTTTTTCGGATAGGTTCGTGATTTCTTCGCTTAGTTCAGCCAAACGTTTTTCATCATGCTCTCTTTTAATAGCCTCCCGCTCGATTTCAAGTTGAAGGATTTTTCTTTGTACTTCATCCAATTCTTCTGGAACGGAATCAATCTCTAATCTGAGTTTTGATGCTGCCTCATCCACTAAGTCAATAGCCTTATCTGGTAGGAACCTATCGGATATGTACCTTTCTGAAAACTCTACTGCTGCAATGATGGCTTCGTCTTTGATTCGCACCTTATGATGCGTCTCGTATCGGTCTTTTAAACCACGCAGAATCGCAATCGCATCTTGTGTTTCGGGTTCTTCAACCATCACTTTTTGAAAACGACGTTCCAATGCCTTGTCTTTTTCTATATATTTCTGATATTCCGACAAGGTGGTAGCACCAATGGCTCTTAGCTCTCCTCGAGCCAATGCAGGCTTTAAAATATTAGCAGCGTCCATGGCACCTTCGCCACCACCAGCTCCAACCAAAGTATGTATTTCATCAATGAATAATACAATAGAGCCCTCTGCGCTGATCACCTCTTTTACCACCGATTTCAAACGCTCCTCAAACTCTCCTTTGTATTTAGCGCCAGCAATCAGTGATCCCATATCCAAGGAATAAATCGTTTTGGTTTTCAGGTTTTCGGGTACGTCACCATTGATTATTCGATGCGCCAGTCCTTCCGCAATGGCGGTTTTACCAACGCCCGGCTCTCCTATCAATATGGGATTGTTTTTGGTCCTTCTTGATAGAATCTGAAGCACTCTGCGGATTTCCTCGTCTCTCCCAATCACGGGGTCTAGTTTTCCTTTGCGTGCCAATTCGTTTAAGTTCTTGGCATATTTCTCCAATGAATTATAGGTCTCTTCGGCGCTCGCACTGGTTACCCTGGAGCCTTTTCGTAATTCGGCCATTACTTTTCGAGTATCATTTTCATTGATTCCCGATTCACGCATTAACTGAGCGGTTTTGTCGGATCCACTCAGGATGCCTAAGAACAAATGCTCCAATGTCACAAATTCATCCTTGAATTCTTTCAAAAGAGTGTTTGCTTTTTGTACTGCCTTTACTGCATCGTTCGACAAATATTGGCTACCTCCGCTTACTTTCGGATACTGTTCAACTATTTTGCCTAGCCTTTCATCGAATGCCTGGGTGTTCACATTCATTTTTTTCAAGATGAATGGCACTACATTTTCGTCGGCATCCATCATGGATAACAATATGTGTCCCGTTTCAATGGATTGATGTCCCTGCTGCATGGCCATGTTTTGAGCCTGCTGAATTACCTCTTGGGACTTGATAGTGAAATTATTTAAGTTCATTTTTCCTAAGTTTCTAGGTTTACAGCGAATTGGTCATCATAAACTAGACCAAGTTAGAATTAAGACTCTTTTGTGGACAATTTGTCATGTGGCAATCGTTAAGATTGACAAAATTTCGCGCATACGGATACTTTTGCTTTATTTTTGAGGTATGGATACACTTACCCATATCATAGTTGGAGCCGCAGTAGGAGAACTGATACTTGGCAAAAGGGTAGGAAAGAAGGCCATGCTTTGGGGTGTCTTGGCGGGGAATGCGCCTGATGTAGATGCACTAATGAATTTCTTTGTCTCCGAGGTTGACTCATTGGTTTTGCATCGTGGAATTACCCATTCAATATTTGTATCGGCTTTGGTTGGTCCGTTGTTGGGATGGTTTCTCAGCAGATATCACGGCCGGTCAAATTTGCTTGGGTGGATATTACTCTTTACGGTGAATCTCTGGGTGCATGAATTTTTAGATACATGTACCATGTATGGTACTGGATTGCTGATGCCTTTCAGTGACGAGCGCTTTGCGTTCAATAACATTTTTGTGGTGGATCCTATTTATACAACACCCCTGATCGTTTCAGTAGCCTGGTTGTTGCTTGTGAAATCGGATCATAGCCACCGATTTAAATTGAATTTGGCAGGGCTTGCGATTTCTTCATTTTATATGGTACTTACTTTCATCAACCACGGGGAAGCGGCATGCGCTTTGGATAAGACTTTGGAAAAGCGTAATATCAATTTCAGTAACACCAATACCGCACCCACTTTGTTCAATTCGTTTTTATGGAATGTTACGGCGCAAACTGATTCCGGGTATTGGACGGGTTATTACTCGGTTTTCGATGATGCTGAAACGGTAGAGCTTTATTTCTTGCCTAAGATTGCGGAATCGGAAGAGAAGTTCGATAACGATGAAACCGTAGATAAGCTGAGACGATTCTCTAAAGGCTTTGGAATCATCAGGGAAACGCCCTCCGGAAGCTATTTCCATGATTTGCGTTTCGGACAAGTGCAAGGTTGGTCTGATCCCAATTCGCCTTTCGGATTTTCATTTAATCTTTCCGATGGTGCAGATAATTCAATGGTGGTTCAGCAAGGACGTATTTTGGGTTTGAAGCAACCTGTTTTTTCAAGTATGATCGACAGGATTGTCAATGATCCCGTCAGTCGTTGACACCAAAAATTCGATTCATTGCGAAAAGCATTCGAAGGGAAATCCTGACCAATCTATAGGATACCCATCTTGCCAACTGATCTTGCCACGAAGATGATCGAATGAAGGAATCATTAGTAACCGGTGTACACTCTTTATTTATTACTTCTATAAGATGCCCGTTGAAATTGCTGCAGAACTTAGAACTTACAACATCTATATTCAGCTCAATACTGATGTAAGCACTCAGCTGGTTCTGGTTATATGAACCAATAGTAGCCCATTGCCTGTCAATTACAGCAGCCTTGCCATGTACCATCGTATTGTTACACTCATAAATCCGGACCCCCGCCCTTAACAGTCGTCCGTACAAGTATTCGGATGCTCGCTTTACAATCGGCACATCGGAGAACTTGGTCATGATGATTCGCACTTCCACACCTCTTCCAGCGGCTCTTCTGATTAAGGAAATGAACCTTCTTCCAGGTAAAAAGTATCCTCCTACTATGGTAATCTCTTTCTTTGCTGCACGTACCGCTTGGTTGTAACTCCTGGTGATATCGCGTCGGTTTCTTAAAAAATCATTTCTCCTCATTCTGGTCCAAATCCCTTCAGGGTCGGGTCCGTGCTCTTTGGTCCATTTTGAGGGTAGCTTTAGCTTACCGGGTACGAATTTGCGCTCCAAGACTTCTGTGCATAATTCCGCTAATTGAACGCATATAGGTCCCTCGACCAGTATACCATAATCAAGCCATGCTGCTTTGTCGGTTGTTCCACGGTATCGGTCAGCAACGTTCATCCCAGCCACAATGGCTATACGCTCATCAAACACAAATACCTTGTGATGCATCCTTCTCCCAAAGTAATAGACTCCTATGGACGCATATGGTTCAAAACGTTTAACGAAAACACCCGATTGCAAAAGCTTGTTTTCATCCTCTTTATCAAGCTTTGAAGATCCGAAATCATCCACAACCAAATTGACTTCAACTCCTCGTTTTACGGCTTTTATTAATTCTTCTATGACTAGTTTGCCTGTAAAATCCGATTCCAGCAGGTAAACTTGGAAATGAATAGTCGAGCTTGATTTCTGGATTTGCTCCATCAAGGTATTAAAGAACTGATCCCCACCTCGAAGCCAATCTATTCGCTGCGTAGGTAGGTAGCCCTCGTTGTTTTTTACAAATTGAAAGAGGTCCATATCAATGCTTTTAGTTTATTAACAAAAATCTGTTGTTTGTTTTTTATTAATTCAACAAATGGCAAACACAAAACCTACGATTAGGTTATATTTTTGATGTGAAAATAACAAAGTTGATGGCTAATCGTTAACGTATGTCCAGTTTTCAATTTTAAGACCCTTCTCAATATTTCTTTCTCAACTTTTACAATCCATGTGTCGCTATTTTATAAGGTTCTCTATCACGCTTCTTGTTGTATCAGGTATGTCGATTATGGCCATTGCCGGCTGTAAGGAACCTGCTCCAAGCACTGGCAATCCAATGTCAAGGAACATTGATTCCACCAAGCCCTTTTTAGAACGGACCGTGATTGGATACGAAACCAAGACCCAAGGTAAGTTCATTAACAATGCTGCAATATTCAAGGAAGGTTGGGACACATTATCTCATGTTCGCTTTTGGCAAGAGATAATGGCCATGCCGCATGATTCTTTGTTGTTGAATGTGGCCCATTTAAGAAAGCCCCTGTTCTCACTGCATGTTGCGGATTGGAGCTGTCAAACAGTAGATGAAAAAGACGAATATAAACGTTTGGTTTGTGTTAGCAACGACCTTTCATCTGCTACATCAATCAATGTTACATCGGGGAAAGAACACTTTTTTGAATTCCGTAAGGTGTTGCCCATGATCCCAACAGCCATAGAGATATTTGAACAGGAAGGAACGGATCCATGGTATGCTCAAACAATTCTGCTTATAGAAAGTCCTGGTAAGACACATGGCACCAGTTATGCTGGAGCCAGAGGTGCGTTCCAATTGATGCCAAGTGTTGCACGCTCACAAGGACTTGTTGTTACCAATTCGCGTGACGACCGCACAGATCTTAGATTGTCTGCTGCGGCTGCGGCTCGCTTCATCAGGAAAGTATGTGTTGCTGAAGGAAGAAGGCTGCTAAACAGGCATTCAGTTCCATTTAATGAATCCGATTTATGGTTCCGTCTATTCGTGATGCACATATACCATTCTGGTGCGGGAAACTTATCCGCTGTCTTGAATTCTTTGCAACCCACAGAAGGAGGCATGGATTTTATTAGAAAGTTGTGGCGGACTGAAGCTGCGGGTTTTAAAAACGAGTCTCAGAACTATTCCCAAGTAGCTCTTGCCGCCATGGTTAATTTCGACCGACTTTTAAATTCGGAAACGGATTTAAGTACGGTTTATTTGGTTCATGGCGACAAACGCATGGATGAACTGAACGACGGTTCTATAGTCTGCGTAGATACAGTTGCGTACTTGGCTGAATGCTTGGAGGCTTATGGTACCGATCTTGTTGAAGGGGTTATACCTGTTTCGTATTTTTTAGAATCTGAATTGAGATTGGTTAACCATTTGAATCGTATTTGCGAGAATACACCAGACTGTGCCGTTAGCACACCTACCATTAGGTCAGAAAGGATTGTTGCTGTAGCTTCTAAACTGATTACTAAACGGAAATTATCTGAGGCAATCTCCATCTTGGAAAAGTCACTGGAAATTAATCCGCTTTCTTTTTCTTCCTATAACTTGATTATCAGCGCTTACAAGAAGAGTCAAAATACGGAAATGGTTGTTAAATACACCAGGGCAAGGGACGAAATGGTGGAAAACCCCTCAAGATTTTTACGATAAAAATTGAGTTTTAAGGAATCATTATCTTTGCAATCTAAACCAATTGTACCATGAAGAAGTTCATGAAGACTTATTTCAGTAACGACGGAGCAGGAGCATTCGCTTTCCTTTGGGTGATTACCATTATCACCTGTATCGTTATGCTGGTTTCCAACGGCTAAACAAAACGCTTTATCAAGCGCAAACGGTGGCTATACCGCTTGGTATCGTTATTGAAGATACCGTGGTGGTCTAGGCTATCGATTCTGACTTTTCCTGAGGCATGAATGATTTTCCCACCGGAAAGTACTATCCCCACATGTATTATCCTGCCTTCCTCATTGTCGAAAAAGGCCAAATCACCAGGCCGTGCTTCATCTACCAAGTGCACCAATGAGCCTTGTTCGGCCTGTTGCCAAGCATCTCTTTTTAAACGAATCCCTGCTAATTTGTAAACCATCTGTGATAGCCCGGAACAATCAATGCCGAAATGGGTCCTTCCTCCCCACAAATAAGGAGAGTTCAGGTACATGTATGCGTTTTCAATTATTCCTTGGGTCCGAAGCAGCTTCTCTGGACATTTAACAGAGCCTTCGAAACGATAAGCCGTTGAACCCAATCTGCAGGTTTTTTCCTTAAAATGGGGTAGAGATGATCCCAAAACAATATTGTAGACTGTGTCATCATGAAACATCAATTGAACAATGTCGAACGAAACACAACATGGCTCATTATTCAAACTGGTGAACTCTGCATATTCAATTGGTAAGAACTGCGAGGCCAATACCCATCCTTGGTAATAATCATAGGCTACAACGATTCGAAACCAATCACCCGACTTCTCAATCACTTCGAAATGTTCACCAAAAAGGATTTGCGAAACCATCTCACTTTGGTGAGATGCTTCCTTACGAAGAGGTACAACTGTTAAATGACAAATTCCGTGGGTGATCATGGATCCTGGTTATGATACGCGTTTGATCACAATGGCACTGGCACCACCACCGCCATTGCAGATTCCAGCTGCACCATAGGTGGCATTATTTTGCTTCAATATATGGGCTAGAGTTACCACAATTCGGCAACCGGAACTACCCAGGGGATGTCCGAGAGCCACGGCTCCGCCATTCACGTTAACTTTAGTGGGATCCAATCCCATTTCCTTATTGTTGGCGATGGCAACGGCGCTGAACGCTTCGTTGATTTCATAGAAGTCAACTTGCTCTTTGGTAATTCCCGCTTTTGCCAAAGCCTTTGGTAATGCTTTGGAAGGTGCAGTAGTGAACCATTCCGGAGCTTGTTGTGCATCTGCAAATGAAACAATCTCTGCCAATGGTTTTATTCCGAGTGCATCGGCCCGCTCTTTTGACATTAAAACAACTGCTGAAGCACCATCGTTCAATTTGGAAGCGTTTGCGGCTGTAACAGTTCCGTCTTTTTGGAATGCCGGCTTAAGCCCAGGTATTTTGTTGAAATCGACCTTGCGGAATTCCTCATCTTCAGAAACCACCAACGGGTCTTTTCCACGCTGTGGAATCTGAACCGGAACAATCTCATCCTTAAACAACCCCTTTTCGTAAGAGTTTGCAGACCTTTTATACGATTCAATCGCATAAGCATCCTGTTCTTCTCGGCTAATCTTGTATTCAGATGCACAGATTTCAGTCGCATTGCCCATATGGAAATCCTTATACACATCCCACAAGCCATCCTTTACTAAGCCATCCAAAATTTGACCATGACCTAAACGATAACCGTTACGCGCTTTTTCGAGGTAATATGGTACGTTCGACATGCTTTCCATGCCTCCCGCAACAACAATATCGTTTTCACCAGTCATAATTGACTGAGCCCCCAACATAATGGTTTTCATTCCTGATGCACAAACCTTGTTAATCGTTGTGCCTGGGGTGGTATTGGGCACGCCAGCACCTATAGATGCTTGGGTTACAGGTGCCTGACCTAGATTGGCTGCTAAAACATTGCCCATGTAAACTTCCTGCACGTCTGATGGTTGGATACCGACACGTTCAATGGCCGCCTTTATAGCTGCTGATCCTAGTTGTGTAGCAGATAAAGGCGCAAGTGCGCCACCGAAGGAACCGATGGGCGTGCGTACTGCAGAAACGATATATACTTGTCTCATAACTTGTTGGAGTGTGTTGAAGGATGGTTTTGATGTGTTTCAAAAGTAGTGAAATTAAAGGAGGAAGGGAGGCATATAAAAGCGTACCTTTGCAGAGGATTCAACTGATTTTCAAACAGAATCCATCAATCATGGACACATTTAAGACTCTGGGCCTCGACGAAGAAGTGCTCAAGGGCGTCGCGAAGCTAGGTTTCGAAACCCCAACCCCAATTCAACAACAAGCCATCCCTGTTTTGCTTAAGGGAGATCGTGATTTTATCGGTTTGGCACAAACTGGCACTGGTAAAACAGCAGCCTTTGGATTACCTCTCTTACAGGTATTGGATTTTGGTCAAAAAAGAGAACAAGCATTGGTTTTGGCCCCAACTCGTGAATTGTGCGTACAAATTACCAACGATTTGAAAGATTTTGCCTCCGAAATGCGAGGCGTTAGCATTGTTCCTGTATATGGCGGAGCTAGTATTACCAGGCAAATGGATCAACTCAAAAGAGGTGCACAGATTGTTGTGGCAACTCCTGGTAGGCTAATCGATTTGCTCGATAGGAGAGCTCTCTCCCTTAATGAAATATCATTCGTCGTTTTGGATGAAGCCGATGAGATGCTCAATATGGGTTTCAAAGATGATATCGACTACATTCTCGAAAACACTCCAGAAACCCGTAAGACTTGGTTGTTCTCTGCAACCATGCCTCCGGAAGTTCGCTCGATCGCTCGCAATTACATGTCGGACCCACACGAGCTTACCGTTGGGAAAAAGAACGCAGGCGCCGAGAACATTGAACACGTTTTTTATGCAGTTCATGCTCGCGACCGCTATTTGGCATTGAAACGGATTGTGGATTTCAATCCAGACATCTTCGGAATCGTTTTTTGTCGAACCAAAATCGAATCTCAAGAAATTGCTGAAAAGCTGATCAAGGATGGTTATAACGCAGATTCTTTACATGGCGACTTAAGTCAGCAACAACGCGACAAAGTCATGGGCCTTTTCCGCGAACGCTCTCTTCAACTCCTGATTGCAACAGATGTGGCTGCTCGTGGTATTGATGTGAGTGATATCACCCACGTAATTAACTACGAATTACCTGACGATACAGAAGTTTATACCCACCGTAGCGGTCGTACCGCCCGTGCAGGTAAATCAGGTATTTCTATCGCCATCATCAACCTGAAAGAGGTCGGTAAAATCAAACAGATCGAGCGACAAATAAATCGCAAGTTCAAACACGATAGGGTTCCTGATGGATTCCAGGTTTGTGAAAAGCAGTTGATGCACCTCATTTCCAAAGTGCATGATGTGGAAGTGGATGAAGGTGCCATCAGCTCCTACCTTCCTGGTATCTATGATTCATTGCAGGATTTATCTAAAGAGGAAATCATCAAGCGCTTCACATCACTTGAATTCAACCGTTTCCTTGATTACTACAGGAATGCGCCTGATATCAATGCCGAGCTCAACGGCGCCAAGTCTGACCGTGGTCGTATGCGACAAGGCAATGCCGATACCATGTTCATCAACCTAGGCTCTGCAGATGGTTTCGATCCCGGAAAGATGTTACGATATGTTTGTGAGCGTTCCGGAATAAAGGGCGATGCCATAGGCAGAATCGATATCAAGGGTGTTTATTCATTTGTTGACATAGACCGTGAAAAGTTACCAATGGTGATTGCTTCATTTGATGGCGAAGTGTTCCGAGGTAGGAAGGTTAGAACCGACATTTCCCAAGGTCCCGGAGGCGGTGGCGGTGGTGGAAGAGGTGGTCGTGGTCAATCTGGTGGTGATAGGCCCTACAGACAGAAGCGTGATTCCGACAGTAAGCCATCAGGAGGCTACCATGCTCGAAAACAAGAACAGTCGGGCAAGTCGAAGCCTTCATACGACAAGAAGAAAAGGAAGTGGTAATATACTGATTCCAACAATCCTTCGTTTCATGTGTTGAGTTTCAATAAAGCATCCCATGATAGACCTTCGAAGTGATACGGTAACCAAACCAACCGCTGCCATGCGGGAGGCCATGTTTTCGGCCGAGGTTGGCGATGATGTGTTTGGAGAAGACCCTTCAGTTCTTGAACTTGAAGTAAAAACAGCCGCAATTTTTGGTAAGGAGGCCGGGATTTTTTGTCCCTCCGGAACGATGACCAATCAAATCGGTATCAAAATACTTACACAACCCCAGCAAGAAATCATTTGTGAGAAAACATCGCATGTTTATCTCTATGAGGGAGGAGGGTTGGCTTTCAATTCAGGTCTGTCTGTTTGGCTGTTGGAAGGTAACAGAGGAAGAATAACCGCCAGGCAGGTCGAAGATGCCATACGTCCAGACAATGTACATTATCCCAAAACATCTGTTGTTTCTCTGGAAAACACCCACAATAGGGGAGGCGGGAGTATTTATTCCCTTTCAGAAATAAAAGCAATCCGGGAGGTTTGTATAAAGTACGGTTTGTCATTGCATCTTGATGGTGCTCGTGTTTTCAATGCACTTGTTGAAGCCGATTATTCTGCAAAAGAACTGGGTGATTGCTTTGATACCATATCCATTTGCATGTCGAAAGGACTAGGTGCGCCCGTTGGCTCCGTTTTGGTAGGTACAAATAAGCACATCAAAGAGGCGCGTCGAGTCAGAAAGGTTTTAGGTGGTGGATCAAGACAAGCTGGGTTCATGGCAAAAGCATGTACTTATGCGCTCGACCACCACATTGATCGATTGAAAGACGATCATAGAAGAGCGAAAGCGCTTGGCGAAACATTATCTCGACTGAGTTTTGTGAAATCCGTATTGACACCCGAAACAAACATTGTGGTTTCTCAAATACATGAACATCTTCCTTTAGACAATTTGCTTTCGCGATTGGAATCCGAGGGAATTAAAGCCGTTGCCTTCGGAAAGCAAGCCATGCGTATGGTTACTCATCTCGATTTCGACGATGATATGTTGCAAAGGACTTGCGATACACTCGTTGATATTGACCGTAAACTTTGAAGTGCATGGCGTGTAATTTCGTAAGGTTGCTGTTCGGTTTTTTTTCATTGGTGATATTCGGTCATGTTGCTTTTGGCCAAACAGAAGTTCGTATCACAGGTATTGTTACCGATAACAGTGGTCAAACAGTGGTGCCCAATCTGATGGTTGTGAACAAGCGCACTCAGCAAGGTCAATTCAGTGGAATGGATGGTCGGTTTGTCATGAGTGTTCGTAATACGGATACCATCATCGTGGCGGCAACCGGTTTTTATACGATTAAGATCGCTGTTGCGGATTCTATATCAACTGGAGTTAATGACTTTAAAATTAGATTGAATCGTTTACAGGTTAATTTGAAAGAGGTTGAGATTTTCACCAACCGCGATATGGAGGCCATCGAGAAGGATATCCAAACACTTGGTTACGATGAGCGGGAATACCTATTGGATGGTGTTGATGCCATCAGTAGTCCGATAACCGCTGTTTACATGGCTTTCAGCAGGCGTGAACAAAGTAAACGGCTAGTGGCTGAAATGCGAAACAACGATCGTAGGAGGGCATTGCTCAAGGAGTTGTTCCGGAAATATGTGGATTACGATATCATCCAATTAAATAATGACGAGTTCGATCACTTCATCGATTTTTGTCGAGTTTCAGACGAGTTCTTGAAAGGTTCCACCCAATACGACTTCATCATGTATGTGAAGAAGCGTTTTGAAGTTTACAGGATGCTCGAAAGGTAATCCTTAAGCTTTGCGGTTGTTCCGAATATAGTCGGCAGCCTGATGGATATCCTTGTATAACATTCGGTCCCCCTCCAATATCGGTACTAGCTCACGGAATCCATTGAAAATGGACTCAATTACCTCGCTGGATTTTGCAGGTCTGCGGAATTCGAGGGCCTGACAAGCGGTAAGGAGTTCAATACCTAAAATATCATACAGGTTATTTACCACGGCAAAGGCTTTCACAGCTGCATTGGCCCCCATGCTTACATGGTCTTCCTGGCCGTTCGAAGAAACAATGGAGTCAACTGATGCCGGTGTGCAAAGTTGTTTGTTTCGGCTCACAATAGACGCCGCTGTATATTGTGGAATCATCAATCCCGAATGCAAGCCCGCGTCTTTGGTCAGGAATGGTGGCAATCCACGTTGACCGGAAATCAGTTGGTAAGTCCTGCGCTCTGAAATGTTACCTAATTCCGATAAAGCCATAGCAAGGAAATCCAATGCCAATGCCAAAGGTTGCCCATGAAAATTACCTGCGGAAATCACCAAGTCCTCATCAGGGAATACCGTAGGATTATCGGTGGCCGAGTTAATTTCAGTCAAGATCACGCGCTCGGTATAGTTTATGGCATCTTTGGATGCACCATGAACTTGCGGGATGCAACGGAATGAATACGGGTCTTGAACATGCGACTTGGGTCTTGCAGCAATTTCACTACCACTTAATAGCTCACGCATTCGGGCTGCGGTGCTTTTTTGCCCTTGATGCGGGCGAATTTGATGTACCGAATCATGAAATGGCTCGGTTCTCCCATCGAATGCTTCCAAAGAAATTGCCGCAATTAAATCCGCCCACGCAGAAATGTTTTGTGCATGATACACGGCCCACGCTCCATAGGAGCTCATGAACTGTGTTCCATTCAACAAGGCTAAACCTTCTTTAGATTTCAGTTGTATTGGCGACCAATTGTGTCTGGCAATGGCGTCATCGGCCGACCTGTGGGCGCCTTTGTACATAACCTCGCCTAATCCAAGCAGAGGAAGACTTAGGTGGGCCAATGGAGATAAATCACCCGAAGCGCCAAGTGAGCCTTGTTCGTAAACAATTGGCAGCACATCATAATTGAAAAAGTCGGCTAATCGCTGAACCGTTTCCACTTGCACGCCACTGTTTCCGTATGAAAGACCTTTTATTTTCAGAAAAAGCATGAGCCTAACCAGCTCAGCGGAAACCGTGTTGCCCGTGCCACACGCATGGGATACCACAAGGTTTTTTTGTAACTCCTCTAAGTCAGATTCAGATATTGACCGATTATACAAGCTGCCAAATCCAGTGTTGATTCCGTAAATGGGCTCTTTTTGGTTGGCCATTCGGTCATCCAGATACTTCCTGCAGTGTGCTACAACACTTTTCACATCGTCTGATATCTCCAGGCTGTAGGTGCCAGACAACACTTTTTCAATGTCAGCAAGGCCGATCGAGTCATTGGTTATTTTAAGTATAGGCATTTTGCGTATGATATTTGCGTGCAAAAAAATTATTGCACCAGTTTTATAATTTCCTCTAAACTGATTTTCATTTGTTCGCCGTTGACCATGTTTCGAAGTGTTAATTGTCCGGAGGAAATTTCTTCGCTGCCGACCAATACAACAAATGGAATCTGCTTATCATCAGCATAACTCATTTGTTTTTTCATCTTCGCAGCGTCCGGATAGACTTCGGAATTGATCCCTGATTCCCGTAGTTTGCGTGCAGCTTTCATGCAATATGCTGATTCGGCTTCACCGAAATTCACAAACAAGACGCGTGTGTTTCCTTTTGAATTTAAACTTTCATCCCATTTATGGCACTCCTCCATCACATCATAAATCCGGTCTATGCCAAATGAAATCCCAACTCCAGATACGCCGTTAAGTCCGAAAACACCTGTCAAGTCATCGTATCTTCCGCCACCTGCAATACTTCCTATTTGGACCTCATTGGATTTTACTTCAAAGATGGCACCTGTATAGTAGTTAAGTCCCCTCGCAAGGGTAATGTCCACTTCGATATTCTCGTTGCCGCAATGATTTAAAACTTGTTTTACTTCCGTTACACCTTTCGTTCCGATTTCGGATTTCTCGAGCAGCTTAGATAAGAAATCAAGTGTTTTTTCAACGTCTTCGAATTTGAAATCGAGCACAGGTTTCAATCGTTCAATACTATCGTTAGATAAACCCTTTGCTAATAGTTCGGAAATGACTTGTTCATGGCCGATTTTATCAAGTTTATCCAAAGCGATGGTAAGGTCAATTAATTTATCGGCTGCGCCAACTGTTTCGGCCAGTCCAGCTAAGATTTTGCGATTATTGAT
>JBJTQS010000092.1:0-4941 GCA_046075765.1 Bacteroidota bacterium | reverse complement strand
GAACCTTACTATCAGAAAAGTCCTGTAACAGGGCAAGACCAACTTTACTACGACCGTGGAAAGCCCTTCAACAGAAATGTTAAGTTTTACGATGAATATGTGGCGAGTAAAACCGTAAAAATCCCGGCTTTTTACATTGTTCCGCAAGCTTGGTCGGAAGTAATTGAGCGCCTCAAGCTGAATAAAATTAAATTCATGAGATTGAATCGCGATACTGTTATCGAACTTTCAACCTACACAATAGGCAATTATAAAAGTAGCTCTAAGCCTTATGAGGGACATTATACTCGTTCAGAGACTGAAATTGTGGAGGAAAACAAACGAATGAAGCTTTACGAAGGCGATTATATGATTCCCACCGATCAAGATGCAATCCGATATTTGATTGAGACCTTGGAGCCACATGCACCTGACTCATGGTTTTCTTGGGGGTTTTTTGACTCCATATTACAACAAAAGGAATGGTTTTCTGCTTATGTGTTCGACGATATGGCTGCAAGAATATTGGCAGATAGTCCTGAACTGAAATCCGTTTTCCAAGCAAAAAAAATTGCCGAACCGGAATTTGCCAAATCATCTTTTGAACAACTTTATTTCATTTACAAAAACTCAGAATGGTTCGAGGATCTAAATCGATACCCCGTTTACAGGTGTTTTGATGTATCCAAAGAGGATTTAGGAAAAACCTGTAAGTAGTTGTAATTCTGACCATTAAGGCCAAACCCTTGAACTATCATGGGTTATCACAAGCAGATTGAGGGATAAACCTTGATTTTGAGTCAATTATTTCGCACCTTTGCGCCCCCAAAACTTGGAGAATTGGGGATATTTGAAGTTTAACTATTAAAGCAAACCAAAAAAATGCCAGCTAAAATCAGATTACAGCGACATGGTAAAAAGGGTTATGCCTATTACCACATTGTGGTGGCGGATGCACGTGCTCCTAGGGATGGTAAATTCATTGAAAGGATCGGATCTTATAATCCGAACACCAATCCCGCCACTATTGAAATCGACAGCGAGAAGGCTGTGAATTGGCTCCATAACGGAGCTCAGCCAACCGACACCTGTCGTGCCATTCTATCCTACAAAGGGGTTCTCTACCGTCACCACCTGCAACAAGGTGTGAATAAGGGTGCTATCACCCAAGAGACTGCCGACGTAAAGTTCCAGGCTTGGGAAGCTGATAAAGCGACCAAGATTGGCGACAAGACAAGCTCATTAGCTAACGCTCGACGCGATGAAACCAAAAAGCGCATGGCGGATGAGCAGAAAACCCGTGAGGCTCGTGCAGCAGCAATCGCAGCGAAAATGACCGAAGCAACAGCCGAGGCTCCTGCTGAAGGTGAAACACCAGCTGAGGGCGAAGCTCCTGCAGCTGAGTAATCATCAAATCATCCGCTTGTGGCCATCAACCACAGTAGTCCAGAAGGTTTCTACAGGGTAGGATTTTTTTCCCGAACCCATGGAGTGCGTGGTAACTTGGTTTTACAATTGGATGTTGATGATCCCAAGCGTTACGGAAAAACAAAGGCCGTTCATCTTATGGTGAACGGCCTTCTCGTTTCCTACCCCGTCACCGCAATAAAAGTAACTGCCAAAACGGCAATCGTAACCCTTCACGAGATTTCCACTGTTGAAGCAGCAGAGCCGTTGGTGGGTTTGGATGTTTTCTTGCCTCTGAGTGAGTTACCCAAACTTTCAGGCAACCAATTGTATTTTCACGAGGCAATGGGCATGATGGTAACTGATCTGAACGAGGGGCCTTTGGGTAAAATAACCAACATCGTAGACCTCCCAGAACAGCCTGTTGCAGTGGTCGATTTCAACGGCACAGAGCTACTATTCCCGTTCTTGACTCGGTTCATTACAAAGGTCGACCGAGAGAAAAAGGAGCTAACCGTTGATTTGCCTGCAGGTTTGGTAGATATCTACCGCGTTTCATAAGCTATTCCTACATTTGTCTTAATCGGATATTACTTCCGCTTATGTCGCACAGCGTTTTCCATTTCCGGCATTTTACAGTTCACCAAGACCGTTGCGCTATGAAAGTGGGTACCGACGGAGTGTTGTTAGGTGCTTGGACCAGGACCGCTGATGCCCACAGGATTTTGGATATCGGAACCGGCACCGGGCTAATTGCATTGATGATGGCACAGAAATCAGATGCCAGCATTGATGCGATAGAAATAGATGGTGAAGCGGCTACTCAGGCTCAGGAAAACTTTGAGGCCTCCACTTGGAACAACAGACTTCGTTCCATCCATGATTCAGTTCAGCATTTCGCTACAACATCCAAGGATAAATACGATTTGATTGTGAGCAATCCCCCATATTTCATGGGGGCGCATCCTGCTCCGGTTGAAGCCAGAAATGTGGCCAGGCACATGGACCAAAATTTGAAAATCGAAGAACTTGCTGAGTGCGCCAAAAACCTATTAAATCCAAATGGTAGATTCTGTATCATATTGCCACATTTGGAAGGAATGCGTTTCATCGATTATGCATCTACACATGGCTTATTCTTATCTCGATTAACACGCGTACGCACTAAATCTGGAAAGACTGAGAAACGACTTTTGATGGAGTTTAAACCTCAGCCGTGCCATGCAGAGGAGGATGAAATCCTTTTACAAGATGAGGAAGGAAATTATACGGCGGCCTATCGAAAATTGACTACGGAATTCTATCCCGGCATGTGAAGTCTTACTTCAACTTACTTTTTCTTGAAATACAATTCCGTTCTTTTCCAAATCATGCAAAACGGGTTCGTAAATTTCTTTTGTAACGGGAAGATACAATCCTCCGGGCAGAGAAATTGATCCATCCATCAGCTTTAAAGCAGTAATGGCCAAGGGTAAACCAACAGTTTTGGCCATAGCAGTATGTACGGAATCCTCTCCCTTCACCACCAATGAGGACGTTAGCTTGTGTGTTTCTCCGTTTAACTCATAAACAAAATCATGAACCATCACAACCATATCCTTGTCTTCAGGATTAAGAATCCACTTCGACTCCAATAATTTTTGAAGTATTTGTGCAGGAGTGGCATTTTCGATACCAATTGTTGTGTCTTCGAATATTCCAGTCCAAGAAACAAGCGTCATGGCTTCACCATCCACAGGCAAACCGCAAAGCGATGCTACCCTATGTGCCAGCGTTTCGCCTTTGACATGAACGGGTAAGAAGCTCTCCACCAATTCGGCATAGGTCATAGTCCCAGAACCCGGAATCTTGATTCCATCATCGGTAAGACCGAGGGTAACGAAAACATTCCAAGCCCTGCAATAACCACGTTGACGCAGTGTACCTCTCAACAATCCGGATATACCTTCGAGACCATAAATTTTCATGTAGGAAACGGAATCTCGGTTGGCATAGCCATCAAACCTGCCCACTTGTTCTACCTCCAAAGACTCTATATCTGTGAAGATTCTTGAATAGGGTGTGTGCTTATACTTACCACCCCACAGATAGCTTGCTGTGCCTTGTCCAGCCAGAATGACATTACGAGGATTCCAGGAAATCTTATACCCCCAAGGATTGTCATTCGATTCAGGAGCTACCAACCCACCCGTATATGATTTGAATGAAATCAAATTAGCGACCTGTGATTTGAGGCGATTGATGATTTCCATAGCCGACATGTGGTCGATACCAGGATCGAGACCGCACTCAGAGATAATGACAACGCCTTTTTCGCGAGCTTCGGGCTCCATAGCAGCAACCTTGGCGGAAACATAAGATGCCGACAGGAAATGTTTACCATGCTTCAGGCACTCTTCCACCAGTAAGTGGTGCATGTCTGGAGGCAGCAAGGAAATAACAAGATCTGCTTGCGAAACCAAGTTTTTTCTTAAATCCGCATCATTTACATCAAACAGAGTTGGTTGGGCGTTGGGGTGATTATTACACTTAGAAACAGCCAATTCCAAAGAGGCGTCACCTACAATTACACGCAAACCATGGCGCTCAGAACTATCGAGCAGATGAGAGATCAATGTGGTGGATGACCTGCCGGCACCGGCAATAAATACTATTTTCATAACTTAAACTTTCGTTCGCTAAATTACCATTTACACCTATGCGAAATGATATTGAAATATTTGACTAAAATCCGCATATTTGAGGAACATTACTATTTGAACATCATCAATCAAATCAACAATTATCAAACATCATGAAACACCTCATTAGAACAGTATTTCTTCTGGTTACCTTGAGCTGCAACTCGTTTGCCCAAAACTCAAACCTGATCATGTTCAGCGAAAACGGAGAGCGGTTCATCGCTATCCTGAATGGACTCCGACAAAACGACAAACATGAAACCAACGTTAAAGTAACCGGTTTGAATGCTCCTAACTACAAGCTAAAGGTAATATTCGAGGATGTGGCGCTTGGTCAGCCGAACTTCAACCTTTTCCTTGATCCAAGTACAGAGGCCACTTATGTATTGAAGAAGAACAAGAAGAACGAATATGTGGTGCGACTAATGAGCTCGGTTCCGATCAACGAGGCTCCACCTGCACCTCCTCAAACCGCTGTAGTTGTATTCAATCCTTCTGCGCCTGCCTATATTGAACCTGCCCCGATTTCGAATACTGAAACCGTGGTGCAACAAACAACTGTCACCACTACAACTGGCGGTGGAGCTCCAGCCAATGGCGGAAGCATATCAATGGGCGTTAACATCAGCGAAACAGGTGGTGGTTTCTCCATGAATGTTTCAGGTTTTGAGGGAAGCGGCAATGTTGCTTCACAACATTCATCGGTAACTACAACCACCACAACCACTACTACTACATCAGCGCCTCCTCCCCTGTATTTTAGCTTTTGCTGTTGTTGAGGAAAATGATCTAAAAATCAGAGTAGTTTTTTTTATTTAGTACAAAAATCAAAGCAACAAATAGAAAAATCTGCAAAACGATGAAAATAATCCAT
>JBJTQS010000091.1:0-10940 GCA_046075765.1 Bacteroidota bacterium | reverse complement strand
TCAATGTCGTCGCCCGCTTCAAAAAGCAATCGCCTAACTGCCGAGTCGGTCACAATACTTTGAGCCAACACAATGGGACGCAAATGGAGCAGCACAAGCTTCTGCACATACTTCATTTTTTCATTCTGTGGCAATTTGAGTTGTGCGAAAATCTTCGGAACCATCCTGGCACCACGATCCTCATGACCGTGGAAAGTCCAACCTGTTCCCTCTTCAAACTTTTTGGTTGCAGGCTTTGCAATGTCATGCAATACAGCTGCCCAACGAAGCCACAGGTTGTCGGTGTTCTTTGAAATGTTGTCTACCACTTGCAGCGTGTGATAGAAGTTGTCTTTATGGCCCTTTCCCTTCACAAACTCCACACCATGCAGCGCTACCATCTGCGGAAAAAATTTATGAAGCAGTCCGGTGTCGAAAAGCAATTTGAATCCCACGGAGGGCACTGGAGCCATCAATATTTTATTCAATTCATCACTGGTGCGCTCCATCGATACGATGCGTATGCGGTCGCTATTTTCGGAAATCGCTTTGAGTGATTTTTCTTCTATGGTGAATCCCAATTGTGTTGAGAAGCGTATGGCACGCATCATGCGCAATGGGTCATCCGAGTAGGTGATGCCGGGTTCCAAAGGGGTGCGCAGTATGCCGTTATCGAGGTCCCGTATGCCACCGAATGGATCCACTAATTGTCCGCGTTCATTACCGCTTAATCCGATGGCCAAGGCGTTAATGGTAAAGTCCCGGCGCTTTTGATCGTCTTCCAATGTTCCTGCTTCCACCTGAGGCTTGCGCGATTCGCTTCGATAGGATTCTTTGCGAGCTCCCACGAATTCAATACTCCAATCGCCATACTTTAGCATGGCTGTCCCGAAATTCTTGAATACAGTTACATGGATATCGGGTCCCAACGCTTTCGCGGATAGCTCGGCTAGCCGTATGCCATCGCCGGTTACAACAATATCGATGTCTTTGCAGGGGCGTTGCAACAGGCAATCTCTTACATAGCCGCCAATGACATATCCTTTGACATTGTTTTGATCGCAAACATTGCCGATGGTGGTGAAAAAATCCTGTGAGATAAAATGTTGCAATGTTGCTTATTTTTTGATGAATCGGAAACTGCCGTCTTTGGAGAATTGCATGATAACAATCTGGTCTGGACTGGCATTCATTCCAGCGCGCAAATTTACCACATGGCAGGTTGTGTTCAAATCAATGATGTTCGTGACTGGTTCGGTCCCAAAACCGGCCAATAATGCCTTGCCAAACGATGAGGCTACCCTGTTGGAGAAGGGTTCGGTAGCTATCATGAACGGAGTATCGATTGTGATGTGTGGAGCCGCTGCCGATGCGCCCTCGATTATGAATTGCAAAGGCTTTTCACTGAACTCAATCAGGTTGAGCACGGGTTCGCTCAATGGTACGGTATATTTCGACAAGCGGCCGTCATGATCAATCAAGATGCAAAAATTGGTAAGTTGATCGCAACCGAGTAACGCCTCAACCGCCATCTTATTGGAGCAGTCGCAAACGGTACACCATCCTGATGGGGTAGGGAAGCTCGCCAACGAACCATTTCGCAAGGCTACAACACATGCGCGTGCCTCCTGTGTCATTTCGGGATTCAGTTCGCGTATGTTCATGATGCGTTGGTATATATAGTCATGAGTTGATCCGTGATATGTTTCTCATCCACCAATTGCATGATGTTTTTTCTTGCTGCAGCCTGGCTGGCGTTTGAAGTCTCATTTCGTTTTGCCAATTTCATGATTGCCGATGAAATAGATGTGGTTTCAAGTGGATTGAATCCGATCATTTTTCCATCCGATAATTCATTGAAAACAGCGATGTCAGAAACAGCGGCATTCAATCCGCAAGCAGCCGCTTCGGCTAATGGGATTCCAAATCCTTCGCTGATGCTGGGGTACACAAAGCCATCCGCTTTGCGCAATAAATCCACCAGCTCAATCGTGCTAACATCGGTCATTATTTTGACTCGGTTATGTAGGTTGGCTTTGGTCACATAATCGCATACTGCTTCGTAAGTTTCGCCTTTAATGCCTACTAACTTAAGATTGTGGTTGATGCTTGTTGCAATACTTTCAAAAGCTTGTAGCAGCCGCAAATGGTTTTTACGACTGTTGAAGCTGGAGTGATAAATGAAGTATGGTGCATCTGAGCCTGCTGAACTTGATTCGGGATTTTTAAATGCCGGATGAATGGGCTGATACACGACATGAATGCGTGCTTGGGCATCAGGAAAGTGAAACAGGATTCGCTCCTTGGTGGCTCGGCTGGTGGCGATAATGGCATCTGCATGTTCCATTGCATAGCTCACCTTCATTGTATAAATTTTACGATCCAACCAAGGGTAGCCAGCAGGATGGTCCAGAAATATCAAATCGTGTATGGTGCAGACTTTACGGACTTTTTTTGGCAGATCGGTTGGTATTTCGTTGGATAGTCCGTGAAAGACATCCACGCCTAAGCGTGCCGCCATGCTGCCCATGCCTTTGCTGCGCCACCAAGGTGTGGCAAAAGATGGAACAGATAAATTCAAACGGTTGAATTCGGAAGGATTATCAAAACCTTGGAGGCAAATTTGATTCTGCCATTGCTCTTTACCTTTTGGCGCCAGGATGCTTATCTGCAAGTCGCGCTGGTGCAGGGCGAGTGCTCTCACCATAGACCTGGAATAGTTTCCTAATCCGGATCTGTTATGTAAAAGTCGCTTGCCATCGAGGCCTAAATGCATGCCATGGATTTTATACGGCAACCGCATGATCGCGGAGTGCATCGTTCAAGGATGTTTTCAAATCAGTGCTGGCTTTTCTTTGTCCGATGATGAGTGCTATAGGCACATGGAACTCACCTCCCGGAAACTGCTTGTTCACCGAGCCCGGAATCACCACGCTGCGTTCGGGGATGTAGCCTTTAGGTAGTTCTTCGCCGCTATTCGCATCCATGATGCGCGTACTCATCGTTAAGGTGAGTCCAGCACCTAACACAGCCTCTTTGCCAACACGAACGCCTTCTACCACGATACATCTGCTGCCGATGAAGCAACCATCTTCCACAATTACAGGAGCGGCCTGTATGGGCTCAAGTACGCCACCGATACCAACGCCACCACTGAGGTGCACATCTTTTCCTATTTGAGCGCAAGAACCCACGGTAGCCCAAGTATCCACCATGGTGCCTGCATCAACATACGCACCAATGTTCACATACGAGGGCATCAAAATAACGCCTTTGGAAATGTATGCGCCATAGCGTGCAACTGCATGTGGCACTACGCGTATGCCTGCGGCTGCATAGTTCTGTTTCAACGCCATCTTATCATGAAACTCCATGGGCCCTGCATGAAAGGTCTCCATGGTTCTGATGGGGAAATAGAGGATTACGGCCTTCTTGATCCAATCATTTACGATCCAGCCATCGCCGGAAGGCTCTGCAACGCGCATCATTCCTTTGTCGAGCTGCTCAATGATATGTTCGATGGCCTCGCGTGTCTCTGCCTTATCAAGCAGCGAACGGTTTTCCCATGCGTTTTCGATGATGTTTTTCAATTCCATACTTACGGTGGTTCTGACTACAAAACTAACTTTTTTGAGTGGGACTTGGTGGTTTGATCGGGCATCCAGAGGCATAAAATGATTAATTTTACCCTGTGCAAGGCAGAATATTATCCATCGACTATGGTCAGAAGCGTACCGGATTGGCCGTGTCGGATCCGGAGCGAAAATTCGCTTTTCCATTAGACACTGTTCCCACGGGAAAACTGGAGGAGTTTTTGAAAAAGGTTGTTGCTGAGCAGGGCATAACGGCTTTCATCGTTGGTGATCCCAAGGATTTAAGAAACAGACCATCACCCATTGCTCCTAAAATCGATGCTTTTGTTACGCGGTTGAAGGCGGTTTTTCCGCAATTGGAGGTTTACCGTGTGGATGAGCGTTTCAGTTCTTCGTTGGCCACTCAAGCCATCCGCGACAGCGGTTCTTCGAAGAAAGACCGCCAAGACAAGGCCTTGGTTGACCGAGTTAGTGCCACAATTTTGTTGCAATCGTGGATTGAGGCGCAAGCGATTAAGGATGCGCGTTGAAAACGAGTGGTGGTTGAATCAATCAACCTGCTTCATCAGCACCACATAAACAGGCAAGTGATCTGAATAGCCGCGCATGTAAATGTCGAAATCGTAGGTGCGCATCGGATAACCTTTGTAGCGGCCGGACTTTTGGAATAGGTAGGGCCTGTTGAAGATAACGGCCTTGTGATAGAAATATCCGTCTTGTTTCTCCTGCAAAAAGGGTTGTGATATCACGATTTGATCGAACAAGTTCCAAGCATCGTTGTATGCCAGGGTACCGATGCCTTGGCTGTAATAATCGTTCCATGGGTTGTATAGGAAACCTGGCTTCAAGGTGGTTTTGTCGTATGATGCTTTGAGTACTTCTGTTACGCTCACATTCACAGGATCATCGTTCAAGTCGCCCATCAAAATAACCTTCGCTTCGGGCATGGCAGCGGTGATGCTGTCGATTTTGGCACGTGCCACTGAAGCAGCCAATGCCCTGGATGGTGCTGATGCCTCTTCGCCACCGCGACGGCTGGGCCAGTGGTTCACGAAAATATGGATAGGCTCACCATTGTGTAGTCCGTACACCCACAGAACATCACGTGTGGCATAAGGAGTACCGTCAGAGTTTTTGAGAGGAACATTCAAAGCGCCGCTATTCAATTCGCGGAAATATTTCGGATTGTAAAACAATGCCACATCCACACCTCTACGGTCAGGGGAATCGTAATGAACAATTTTATAGTTTCTGGATTTCAATTCGGGTTGTGCCGCCAAATCCTCCAACACCTTGCGGTTCTCGATTTCGGCTACTCCCAATATTGAAACGCCATCGGGAGAATCATCTGTTCCCAATTGCGAAATTACAGTTGCCAGGTTGTGTAGCTTGTCTTTGTAAACTTCCTCGGTATATCTTTTGGTGCCATTTGGAAGAAACTCCTCATCGCTTTTCTCCGGGTCGTCAACGGTATCATACAGGTTTTCCAGGTTATAGAATCCAACGCATGAGACACGGTATTTTTTGGATTGGTCCTGACCGCTCGAAAGCGTGGGTAAAAACAGAACCAGGATCCAAGCAAGCGAAATGTTAAGTCGGATATTCCTAATCATGATATCATTGTTTTTCGGGGCCGTAAAGGTACAAAACGCAAATCGGCGCAAAGGTCCTTTGTTTCAATTGTAAGGCATTGATTAACAATAACCACACCAGACAAGTAAATGGTTATTTTTGGGTCCCCAAAGTTTCAAAAACAACCCATTCTATTATGCTTAAAATTACTCGGCTATTGGCAGTAATGTTCATGCTGTTTACCAGCCAGCTCCTTTTTGCCCAGGAAAGTGCCACCATTAAAGGTACCGTTACTGATGACTTAAACAACTTCGTAGAAAACGCTAAGGTTAGCCTGAAGGGAACCAGTTTTTCGGCCACCACCGGACAAGATGGTTCGTTCGTCATTAAAGATGTACCCAACGGCGATTATGAAATCGAAATTTCTGCCGCCGACCACGGCAATTATTCCAAGAACATTGGATTGAATGGAAAAACAGTGGATTTAGGCTTTGTTGTGATGGAAAGTACTTCGGGATTGATCGACGATAACCGCGACAATATCCCGGTGGCCTCCATTTCCGATTCTGAAATCCGGGAATCTTCGGCACAAACAGTAAGTGGTGTGTTGAGTGCTTCCAGGGATGCATTTGTTTCGGCTACCACCAACACCTTCAGTTCTGCCAGGTTCCGCATTCGTGGATACGACAATGAAAACTTCATTACCTACATGAACGGTGTTCAGATGACCGACCTATTCAATGGTTATTCGATGTTTTATTTGTGGGGCGGATTGAATGATGTTACTCGTAACCGTGAAACCGTGAACAACCTATGGCCTTCTACCTTCTCTTATGGTGGCATTGGCGGCAGCAGCCTGATAGATTCTCGCGCCAGTAAGCAACGCAAGCAGTTGGCGGTCTCTTATGCCTTATCCAACAGGGCCTATGAAAATCGTGTGATGGCTACCTACGGTACCGGACTCATGAAAGGCGGATGGGCGTTTGCAGGCAGTCTTTCCAGGCGTTGGTCTGATGAGGGCTACATTGCAGGAACTTATTATGATGGTTGGGGGTATTTCTTTTCGGCTGAAAAGCTTATCGGTTTCAACCACTCATTAAGCCTTACCGCATTCGGTGCTCCTACCGAGCGTGGTAAAAGCTCTCCTGCTGTTGCCGAGTTGTATGATTTGGCTGGATCTAACTATTACAACCCTACTTGGGGATGGCAAGAAGGTAAAAAGCGCAACGCCAGTGTGAACATCAGTCACCAACCGGTGATGATTCTTGCACACGATTGGAAAATCAGTCCGCAAACATCTTTGAAAACCGGTGTCGGCTATACCTTCGGCGAGAACATCAACACCGCGCTCGATTGGTACAATGCACCTGATCCACGACCTGATTACTACCGCAATCTGCCAAGCTATTATGCTGATTTTCCTGATGTGGCTGAGCAATTGCAGCAGTTGTTCCGCAACAACGATTCGTTACTTCAAATCCAATGGGGTCAGTTGTATGATGTGAATTACAATAGTGTGGAAACCGTTAAGGATGTGGATGGGATTGCTGGTAATAATGTTACAGGTCGACGCTCACATTACATCATTGAAGAGCGCGTTGCCGATGGGAAGAAGCTGCATATCAATTCTACTTACAACACCTCCTTCAACGACAATTTCCAGTTCAGTGCCGGAGTTGGCATCATGGATCAACGCACCAATTATTTCAAGCGTGTGAAGGATTTGTTGGGTGGTGATTTTTATGTTGACATCAACCAATATGCAGAGCAAGATTTTGCTGACAGTTTGAATTTCATTCAAAACGATGTAAACCGTCCAAACCGCATCTTGAAAGAGGGCGACCGTTTCGGTTACGATTATGATGCTTCCATGTTCAGAAGCAATTTCTGGACTCAGGGCCAATGGAAGTTCGACAAGGTCGATCTTTTCGCTGCTGCGGAGATTTCGCAGACTTCCTATTACCGTACTGGAAATGTTAAAAACGGATTGTTCCAAGACAATTCATTCGGGGATTCAGAGAAGCAGAAGTTTTCTAATTATTCCATCAAAGCCGGACTTACCTATAAGATTGATGGCAGGAACTACCTGTTCGTGAATGCTTCTTCGGCCACTCGTGCTCCATACTTCGAGAATGCATTCGTGTCGGCTCGTACCCGAAATCAATTGGCTCCGAATTTGGTTAACGAAAAAATCCTTTCAGCAGAGGGTGGTTATTTGCTTCGTGCCCCACGCACCAAAGGCCGTTTGGTGGGTTATTTCACACAGTTTAGTGATCAAACCAATACGGTGAGCTTTTATCACAGCGACTATCGCAACTTTGTGAATTACACATTGACCAATGTGGACAAGCGTCATACGGGGCTAGAGCTTGCTATTGATCAGAACTTAGGTAGCGGATTCTCCATGACAGCCGTAGCAGCAGTGGGTCAGTATTATTATACAGATCGTCCGTTGGCTACTATCACCATTGACAATACATCTGAGACCCTTGCCAATGGCGAAGTGGTTTATGCTAAGAACTTCTATATGGGTGGAACGCCACAGAGCGCTTACACTTTAGGTGTTAATTACCGTGCTAAGAAATTCTGGTTCGTGAATTTGAATTTCAATTATTTCGACAACATTTATCTCGATTTCAACCCTGCTCGCCGTACTGCGGCCGCTGTTGACTTGGTTCCCGAAGGTTCTGAGCAATGGAATAGTATCCTGAACCAGGAGAAAACGCAAGGGCAGTTCACGGTGGATTTCTTCGGTGGCAAATCCTGGAAACTCAATGATAAATTCAAAGCCATCAAGCGTAATACCTTCCTGGTGTTGAATGTGGGTGTTAGCAATATTGGAAACAATACGAATTTGATTACTGGTGGATTCGAGCAGTTGCGTTACGACTTCACCGATAAGAATCCTGAATCTTTCGCACCTAAATATTTCTACTCCTTCGGAACAACATATTTCATCAACCTTATCCTTCGTATAAACTAACTCTCAATATCATGAAATCCTTATTCAAAAAAAGCATCGGCCTGTTCCTGTTGGCCGTAACCTTGTTCTCTACCTCTTGCCGCAAGGATGATTTTGACAATCCTCCTGCTGGTGGCGCAGATCCTGCACTAACCGTTAACCAAACCATTGCCGACCTCAAGGCAGGATATCAATTTGGTCAATTCAAAACTATAACTGAGGATTGGATTATCGCTGGTGTGGTAACTGCCGACGACCGCTCTGGCAACTTTTACAAAACCATTATCATCCAGGATGCCACGGCTGCCATTGCCATCCGCATCGACCTGTCTGATTATTACACGAAATACCCCATCGGTCGCAGGGTTTTTGTAAAGCTGAAAGGCTTGGTTTTGGGTGATTACAATGATTTGATTCAGTTGGGAGGTTTCATTGACAATAGTAATCCGGCTTTCCCATCTGTGGAGCCTATTCCTCTGGCGATGATCAACGACTATCTTTTCCCTGGTCAATATAACCTTACCGTGGACCCTGAGGTTGTTACCATCAATCAGTTGGTGACAAACACATTGGATTACCAGAATAAGCTTATTAAACTTTACAGTGTTGAGTTCGATCCTGCTGATACTTCACTCACTTACGCTGATGTGGCGAATCAAGCATCTGCCAATCGTGCGTTAAATGATTGCTCCGGTGGAACTATCGATCTTCGTTCTAGCAACTATGCCACTTTCGCGGGAGACACACTTCCAAACGGCAAAGGAACTTTAACAGGTATTTTTAGTGTTTACGGCAACTTCGCGCAGATGTATATCCGCGATACTTATGATGTGCAGTTAGATTCCACACGTTGCAACGGTGGAGGTGGTGGAGGAGGTCCGGCTACTCCGGTCTCTATCTCTTATGTGAGAGGGTTGTATACAGGCTCTACCATATCATCACTGCCCGCTTTGAAAATCAAGGGAGTTGTAATCTCTGATAAGTCTACAGGTAACTTTGTTTCAAAAAACATTACCATTCAAGATTCAACAGGTGGAATAGTTGTGAGATTCACGGCAGATCACGCCTTTAATCTCGGAGATCAGGTTGAAATCGTGGTTTCGGGTACGGAGCTTTCTGTATTTACAGGTGTGCTTCAAGTCAACCTTGTTCCATTAGCAAATGCATCTTTGCTGGCCACTGGCGTTGCAGTAACTCCTCGCATTGCAACTGTTGCTGATATAAACGCGAATTTCAATTTATGGGAATCAACCCTTGTAAAGGTTTTGAATTCGAATATAACAAGCACCACAGGTGCGTATGGTGCATCAGCTGCACCTTATCCTGATGTTTTTGTTGATGATGGAACGGGTTCCATTGAACTTTATACCAGGGGAGCAGCTACATTCAGCAGCAGTTCAGTCCCTGCCGGAACTGTAAGTGTCACCGCAATTGTAGTTCCCTATGTGTCCAACTCTAATCCAACACTCATAAAAGAGTTGATGATTAGGAACCTTTCCGACATCCAATAATTGAAAAACAATTTCATTTAAATTAGGGGGCTCTGAATTAACAGAAGCCCCCTAATTTTTTTAAGCAACCGCAATTATGAGAATTTCACTTGCTAGATTGATATTTTGCCTGATCATAACAATGCAGAGTCCATCTGTTGTTGAGGCGCAAGTAATTAGTATCTCAGCCGCTCGCGCTTTACCTGTTGGCAGCATTGTAACCGTGAACGGAACCGTTACCTCTGGAACGGAATTCGGAACCATCCGATACATACAAGACGGCACAGGAGGAATTGGTTTATTTAGCACCTCACTTACTTCGCTGCAGCGCGGCGACAATGTAACGGTGACAGGCACAACGGCTCAATTTCAAAACCTGCTTGAAATTACCACGGTAACATCTTGGACACTCAACTCATCAGGAAATCCGCTTCCCACACCGTTATCACTTACTCCATCGCAATTAGGTGAAAGCAACGAGTCTATGCTCGTTCGAATTGCCGGAGTTAGTTTTATCTCCACTGGATCTTTCACAGCTAACACCACCTATCCGTTTAACAGTAACGGACAAACAGGTGTGGTTTTCATTCGATCCAGTAATCCACTTGTGGGTCGGCCTATACCAACGGGAACCATTGAGCTAACTGGTATCAATTCTCAATATGGAACACAATATCAAATGCTGCCTCGAGATTCCAATGACTTGGTAGTTACGGGTGCTCTATCCATCACCAAGCAACCATACCCGCAAAATATCACCACCACAGGCTTCGATATATCATGGGAAACCAATGTAGCGGCCAATCATTTCCTGCGTTATGGACTAACCACTGCTTTGGAGTTGGGAACTTTGGTGGGTCCGGTATCTACGAGCCAACCAACGGTAAGTGTTACAGGAGGAACCGCATCACAGCTTTTCTACATTCAAACTGTTTCAGTGAATGGAATCGATTCTGCGTTTTCGCCTATCCGACCTTTCATCACCCAATCTTTATCATCAGGCTCTATCAAGCCTTATTTCACGCAACCTGTTGACATTGCAAATGGTGCCATAGGTAATAATTACGCAGTTTACCTGAATAACCTTGCCGATGATACTATCAAGGCATACATTGACCGAACATCATCCACACTCGATATCACGATTTACAGCTTTGATTCTCCCGGGGGTAATCTGATTGCCCAAGCCATCAATGATGCTTACGCCAGAGGTGTTCAAGTGAGGCTTATATCCGACGGAGGTAACACCAACAATGCAATACAGTTGTTGAATCCCGCCATCCCGGTTGTGCTGTCGCCTATCACACCTCCGTTCTACTACGGCATCATGCATAACAAGTTTGT
>JBJTQS010000090.1:0-8970 GCA_046075765.1 Bacteroidota bacterium | reverse complement strand
TGGTAGCTGCCACGTGGACGATCAGAGGATTTCAATTTGGCAAACTGCGCATCAATAGCCTGTTTGAATCTTGCATTCACACCATCCTTCTGCTTGATTGGCACCAAACCAATAGCGTTCCATTCACGCTGGAATGCTTTCAACTCCTCAAATGATGCGTGATGATCATCGCCTGGAGCGTAAGCCTCAATCTTGGCAATAAGTTCGTTTTTCTTTACCAGATTTTCTTCATTGTCTTTGTCGCGGCTTGAAAAATGCTCCGACTTCTTGGCAAAGAAAGCATCACAAGCTGAGCGGAATCGTTTCCAGATTTTCTCTGATTGCCTATCACCGGCGAAGCCGATCTTTTTCCATTCCTCCTGCAGGCGCTTCAACTCCTCACTGGTCGATTTCCAATCGGTGTTTTCCTGCAATGCTTCTGCTTGAATGCACAGTTCGGTCTTCAGTTGCAAGTTGGCAGCATACTCCTGTTTGCGACGCGAATAAAAATCGTTTTTGGTCTTGAACAGATTATCGCACGCTGTGCGGAATCGTGTCCAAATACTTTCATTATGTTGCTTTCCTGCGTGACCTATTTTTCTCCAAGCCGCCTGTAGCTCCAATAATTTTGCGGTAATCTCTTGCCACTCCTTGTGCTTGGATTCAGCAGCAGGCTTCAGCGCTTCCACTTGCTCGCACAAAGCGGTTTTGGCTTCCAGATTGTCTTTGCGTTTCTCTTCAAACTGCTGTTCATATTCGCGACGACGTTCAAAAACCTTGTCACAAGCAGCTTTGAAGCGATCCCATATCTCATCTTTCTTGTCGCGTGGAACAGGTCCGGTTTCGCGCCATTTGTCTTGCAGCGTGTGCAGTTTTTTGAAGGCATTGCTGATGGAGCTATCTAGCATCAACTCCTCGGCTTGTTCACAAAGGCGCAACTTCATTTCGAGGTTACGGCGTTGATCCAAGTCCTGCAGCTCACGATTTATCTTGATATAGTCATAGAACTTATCGATGAGAAACTTATAACTCATCTGTAAGTCTTTCGCATCGGCAGATGGCACAGGTCCAGCAGCGCGCCAACGGGCTTGCAATTCATGAAAACGCTCGAAAGCCTTGTTCATGTTCTCCTCGTTTTGAATGAGGTCTTTGAGCAGGCCCAAAATCTCCCGCTTCTCATCCAAACTGACTTTGCGTTGCTTTTCTTGTTGCTCTTGGTATTCGATCCTCCGCTTGTTGTATTTCTTCAGAGCTTTAGAGAACCGTTCCTCTAAAGGATCGGTTGAAGGCTTGAAGTCATCGCGGTTGCCACCGTCCTCGATAAACTTGGCCAAAGCGGCTTCGCGCTCATGGGTGAAGGCTTGCGAAAGATTATCACGAATAGAATTGACACGGTCTTTGAAACGGGGCACCTCTTGTTCTGATGCATATTGCTCCAATCGTTCAACCAACTGCTCCCTCGAGAGCGTAGCCAGATCCTCTTCAGGCTCCAGCTCTTCGGTTTGTTGGATGGCAACTTCTGGCGCGGCAGTTTCCATGAACTGCTCTTCAGTGGCAGGCAATGGCTCTGGTGCCACCTCCTCGACCGATGATTCTGAGACAGACTCTACTGCCGAAGTTTCATTAACTTGATTTTCAGCGCTTTCGCTGATTCCCATAGGTTCCTCAGATGCGGCACCTTCTTGGGGGGTCAATTCATCATTCATAGTAATTGGATATAGTACACAAGGGAAGAAACGAGCTTGTTTTTGTTAGATAAGCCACTTAATCGTTAAAATGCCGGAAAGGATCTGTTCAGTTGTTGAATCTTAAAAAAATACCATTAGGCGAAGGCTGACACACAAATGTAGTGATAGATAACAGGCAATTGCAAGTAATTTTTCAATCGAAAGTGCTTGCAAGGCCTGCTAATTGAATATGGGAATTAGACAGGATATAGGCTTAATTGCCCGCCTTACTTTAGGGTTGAAATTATACGCTCGGACTACACGGTCATGATTTCCTTTTCCTTCGAATCCAAGTGCTTTTCAACCTTGGCAATGAAGTTATCGGTCAATTGCTGAATCTTTGTTTCAGCATCCTTTTGCATATCCTCAGGCAAACCGTTCTTACCTTGCTTCTTCACATTCTCCAACGCATCTCGGCGAATATTGCGCACAGTTACTCGGGCGTTTTCGCCTTCACCCTTTGAACGCTTCACAAGTTCTTTGCGACGCTCTTCGGTCAAGGGTGGAACAATGATGCGAATCAAAAGTCCATCGTTCTGCGGATTGAAACCCAAATTAGCCGCTTGAATGGCTTTCTCAATGGGAGTTAACATGCTCTTCTCCCAAGGTTGAATAACGATGGATCGCGCATCGGGCGTATTAACATTTGCCACCTGGTTCAAGGGTGTATAGGATCCATAATAATCTACCATGATACCTTCCAGCATGGCTGGATTGGCTTTGCCTGCACGGATTTTGGCCAATTCTGATTCCAAATGGGAAATGGCTTTCTCCATCAAGGATTGTGCATCGTTTTGGATTTTTTTTACCTCTTCGGTCATGGCAATTATGTTTAGATGTGTTTAATACTATTTCTATTTCTTTTTCTTAGCCTTTGGTTTTTCATTATGCACCAAGGTACCCACTTTTTGTCCACTCACCAACTTCAACAGGTTTCCCCTGCGGTTCATATCAAAAACAATGATAGGCAAATTATTCTCCTGGCATAGTGTGAAGGCGGTCATGTCCATTACTTTCAAGTCGCGCTCAAAAACCTCATTAAACGAGATGGTATCGAACTTTTTGGCTTTTTTATCCTTTTCAGGATCGGCAGTGTACACACCATCAACACGGGTACCTTTCAAGATCACATCCGCCTCAATCTCTATCGCACGCAGCGAAGCGGCAGTGTCTGTGGTGAAGTATGGATTTCCCGTTCCTGCACCAAAAATCACCACTCGGCCTTTTTCCAAATGCCTTACCGCTCTACGGCGGATGAACGGTTCGCAGATGGCTTCCATTTTGATGGCCGACTGCAATCTTGTCTGGATGCTCAAGCTTTCCAAGGCGGATTGCAAAGCCATGCTGTTGATTACCGTTGCCAGCATGCCCATATAGTCTCCTTGAACACGATCCATTCCATCCTCAGAGGCCTGGAGCCCTCGGAAGATATTACCTCCCCCGATTACTATAGCCAACTGAACCTTTTTATCGACTAGGGATTTAATTTCCCGCGCATATTGGCTGAGCACTGCACTATCGATTCCGAACTGCTTATCGCCCATGAGCGACTCGCCACTCAGCTTTAAAAGGATTCTTTTGTATTTCATTTCAGGGGTAGGTCTGTTTGAGACTGCCACAAAAATACCAAAATAAGGGTATTGACAGATAGCAATCCATAAGTCCCATAAAAATGAAAACGCCCCGCTTATGAAAGCGAGGCGTCGTGTGTAATTGCTGGATTGGATTATCCGATTTGAATCCTACGGAAAACCTTAACGGTAAGACCTTTCTCAGTCTTATCGAGGTAGGTACGGATATCCATCTTGTCGTCCTTGATGAATTGCTGGTTCAACAAGGTATTTTCCTTATAGAATTTATTGAGCTTGCCTTGGGCGATTTTTTCAAGCATTTCCTCTGGCTTTCCTTCGGCGCGCGCTTGCTCCTTACCGATCTCGATTTCGCGCTCCAAAGTGCGGGAATCAACATCGTCTTTATCGATAGCTACAGGGCTCATAGCAGCAATCTGCATAGCCACATCTTTGGCTACATCAGAAGCCGCGGTGCCACTGGACATTCCTACCATGGAAACAACTCTGTTGCCAGGGTGGATGTAAATAACCACTTTAGGAGCTTCGATCACCTCGTAAGCTGTGATATCGATCTTCTCTCCGATTTTACCAATGATGTCAAACAATTTATCGGCTACCGTCAAGTCACCCATTTTCTGAGACTTAAGATCGTCGATACTGTTGGCATTTGTGGAAACAGCCACAGTCACCAAATCATCGGCAAACTTCACGAAGTCGGCGCTCTTGGCAACGAAGTCGGTTTCACATGAAAGAGCTACCAAATAACCTTTGGTGGCATCATCATTGGTTTTAGCCAGGATGTAACCTTCCTTAGCTTCTTTATCGGCACGGTTAGCCGCAACTTTCTGACCTTTTTTACGGAGGTAATCGATTGCCTGCTCAAAATCGCCATTGGCTTCGGTGAGGGCTTTTTTACAATCCATCATTCCAGCTCCGGTTTGCATACGGAGCTTATTCACATCTGCTGCTGAAATGGTAACGGTTGACATCGGGTCTGATTTCTTTTTCTGAACTGATTATTTCTTGGTAGCTGTAGCCTTGCGAGGACGACCTTTGGCTGCTGGCTTAGATTCTCCAGAAGCACCTTCTTCTTCAGAGGAGGCTGACATTTCAGCACCTCCTTCGCCACGGTCACCTGCTTCCTCTTCGGCAGCAGCCTCACGCTCGCGATCGCTTTCCTTGTCGGTCTTGCGCTCAGCCAAACCTTCTTCAATGGCTTTCACCATTATATCCATGATCAAAGAAATGGACTTGGTGGCATCGTCATTTGCAGGGATTGGGAAATCGATCAATGAAGGATCGGTATTGGTATCGCAGATAGCGATTGTTGGGATGTTCAGTTTGCGGGCTTCGCTAACAGCGATATGCTCCTTCACCGTATCAACGATGAAGAGCGCTGCAGGAAGACGCACCAAGTCAGCGATGCTGCCAAGAAGTTTTTCCATCTTGGCTTTCTGACGGGTGATTTGGAGTTTTTCCTTTTTGGAGATGTTCTCGAAAGTACCGTCGGTCATCATCTTTTCGAAACCGGCCATTTTCTTAACCGACTTACGCTGCGTAGCGAAGTTGGTTAAGCAGCCACCGGGCCACCTTTCGGTGATGAAAGGCATGTTCACCGAACGAGCTGCGTTGGTAACAATGTCCTTTGCTTGTTTCTTGGTAGCTACGAAAAGGATTTTCTTTCCTGACTTGGCGATTTGTTTGATAGCTGCGGCAGCTTCTTCCAATTTGGCCGAGGTTTTGTTCAGGTCGATGATGTGGATACCATTGCGCTCCATGAATATATAAGGAGCCATCTTTGGATTCCACTTCCTTTTGAGGTGACCGAAGTGAACACCTGCGTCGAGTAACTGCTGCTGGGTAACTGATGACATGCGGTAATGTATGTTTTGGGGATTTTTTCTGATGAATGAGGATTAACGCTTGGAGAATTGGAAACGCTTACGAGCTTTCTTCTGACCAGGCTTTTTACGTTCTACCATACGTGGGTCGCGGGTAAGGAGACTGTGTGATTTCAAAGCAGGCTTAGACTCTTCGCTGATTTGAACCAATGCGCGAGACAATGCCAAACGGATGGCTTGCGCCTGACCGTTAACACCACCGCCTTCAACGTTCACTTTAACATCGTATTTGCCGAGGTTGCCGGTTACTTCGAAGGCTTGGTTCACCACGTATTGCAAAGGCAATGTGGGGAAATAAACTTTGTAATCTTTACCGTTAACAGTAACATTGCCATTCCCTGTTTGAACGTAAACACGGGCAACAGCAGTCTTCCTTCTTCCTATGGTATGGGTTGTTTGCATGCTATGGATGGGTAATGGAATTTAAATCAGATGGAAACTTTGGTTGGTTGCTGAGCAGCATGTGGGTGTTCAGAACCTACATATATATGAAGGTTGCCTTTGATGGCATTGCTCAACTTGTTCTTGGGCAACATACCATACACAGCCATTTCAATGATCCTGGTAGGATGCTTACGCAACATCTCTGCTGGAGTAGCGAAACGCTGTCCACCTGGGTAGCCAGTGTGACGGACATATTCCTTCTCGGTCCATTTGTTTCCAGTGAGGCGCACCTTCTCGGCGTTGATCACGATGATGTTGTCTCCACAATCTACGTGCGGAGTGAAGTTGGTTTTGTGCTTGCCGCGTAGCATGAACGCGATGCGGGAGGCTAAGCGACCAAGAACTTGGTTCTCAGCATCAATTACCAACCAATTCTTGTTTACGGTTTTGTCATTGGCCGACACCGTCTTGTAAGTCAAAGTATCCACTTGGTTCAGTTTATTATCGGGGTCGCAAAATTAGGAAATACCTTGTTAAATGACAACCCCTTAGGCATAAAAGTTCCAACAATTATGGTTTTAGTCGGAAATAAAGTGGCAATTAATTGATTTACATACGTTTGATTGTTAAATAAGATATTTAGACTGTAACCAGCGCATGCGAAGAATAAAAAGACCCTTAAAAAACGCGAACATCTAATTTATGTAGGCTAATCGCCTAAATTTGAGGGCGAAATAGCTCTATCCGCTCTTGAGTCAATTCTTGTGAAATCAAAAATTTGGCTACATTGTTAGGCTCATCATGAAAACCAAACTATTTGTACGCATCCTTTGGGCGTTGCTTTTCGCAACCACCCAACCGGCATCCGCTACACATATCGTTGGTGGCGAGTTGTACTATCGGTACTTGGGCAACAACGACTACGAGATCCGCTTAACGGTTTACCGAGATTGCTATAATGGTATTCCGCCATTTGACGACCCAGCCTATGTGGGGGTCTGGGATTCAGCAAACAACTTGATCATGGAAGTCGCCATGAGTCCAAACGACTCGGCTTCCGTACCATCCACCATTAACTCGCCCTGCTTCCAACCCCCTGGAGGCATTTGTGTTCGTGTTGCCAACTACTACGCTATCGTCAACTTACCTCCTATCCCCGACGGATATCAATTAGCATATCAACGCTGCTGCCGAAATCAAACCATTCTCAATGTGGTGAACCCGTTGAATACGGGTGCATCCTTCTACGCCACCATCCCCGGAAACGGGATAATCAACAGCAACCCCGTTTTTAATGAACTCCCACCTGCCTTTGCTTGTAACGGCTACCCGCTAGTGTTCGACCATTCTGCAACCGATTTGGATGGCGACTCGTTGGTTTACTCGATATGTAATCCTTTGGATGGAGCAAACCAAGGAAATTCCGCGCCACTGCCATCCACTGCGCCTCCACCCTTTTTACCCATCTCCTTCCAAGCACCCTTCAACATCTCTAACCTAATGGGTGGCACACCGCTCACCATCGATCCTGCAACAGGTGAGCTTACCGCCATTCCAAACACCTTGGGTCAGTTTGTAATCGGTATTTGTGTAAGTGAATACCGTAACGGACAACTTCTGAGCACCACAATGCGCGATTATCAGATAAACGTTGTCGACTGTCCATCTCTGGTGGTCGCAGGAATCATATCACCAGGAGTTGTTTGCGGAAGCAACACCGTGCAAATGACCAACAACAGCTATGGTGCATCCAGCTATCTGTGGAACTTCTACGACCCTTCGGTACCCAATAGCACTTCAACAGCGTTCAGCCCATCCTGGACCTACCCCGATACTGGCACCTATGTAGTTTCGCTGATCGCTTTTTCAACACTCGACTCTTCTTGCACCGACACCACAGCGAGACTCGTAACCTTCCTACCGGAGTTCATCACCGATTTCACAATCGATACCACTGTTTGCAGCTATACCGTTTCATTCAATGACACATCTAATACAGGAGCGGGAACTATCAATTTTTGGGATTGGAATTTTGGCGACAATTCGGCGCATGCCTATACATCCGACCCACAACACACTTATGCAGGACCAGGAACCTACACCGTTACCTTAATAACAAGATCAACGGGGTTTTGCAGAGATACCATTGTAAAAACAATTACGCTCGATCCACCAATAACCTTCCAACCGATTATGGCGGGCCCAACATCCGCATGTCTAGGAACAGCGCCGCCTAACCTTGCAGTAAATATTGCAACGAGTAGCGGTCAAAGCCTGAGCCCTTACCAGGTGAACTACACCATCAATGGAAATGCACAGGCGCCATTGTTCACCAACACCAATCAGGTTACCATCCAACCGAATACCTCAACTGTCGGGAGCCAATTGATTCAAATCACAGGAATCACCAGCTTTAGCCAGCCCGATTGTGGCTCCTCTGGAACTACCAATTTTCTTTTCACAGTAAATTCAGGTGTTTCGGCCACCAGCTCTGCAAACATGGCAGTGTGTCAGAACCAACCAGCAACTGTAGATTTCACAGGATCGGGGGGCACACCACCATACTCATTTGTATATAACATCAACAATGGTCCCGATTTGGTTGTGAATTCGCCAGTGGGTTCGAGCACTGCCACCATTCCAGTAAACACCTCCATAGCGGGAGCATATACATTCAACCTCACCAATGTTGCCGGATCGGGAACACAACCTTGTCCACCAACATCGGTAAGCAGTACGGTGGTAACAGTTACCGCTCCACCAAACGCGACCATCAGCATAGACACCACCATAGTTTGCCAATACGGAAATTCTCCAACCATCACCTTTACCGGCACTGGCGGAACACCGCCATATGCATTCCAGGATACATTGAATGGCGTAGCGGCGCCCACACTGTTTTCAACAGCAACATCCAACACAGCCCAGCTACAATTGCCCACTTCAAACCCTGGAACCTTTAATGTGGTGTTGAATACGGTTTCTAGTGCAGCCGCCGGAAACTGCTCACTTAACTTGTCGCAGAACGCCCTTTTCGCAGTTATTCCCGCACCCAATGCCACAGTTACAGGCGATGCGGTTGTTTGCCAAAATGATGCTCCCGTGAATCTAACTTTCTCAGGTTCCAATAGCACACCGCCCTATTTATTTGAATATTCGATAAACAATGGCACTAGTCAAACCATACAATCAACAGGAACAACCGCTAGCATCAATATCCCAACCAATATAGCAGGGAATTTCAATGTGCTATTAACAGGTGTATCGGGCAACACCAATCCCGTGTGTCCTTCCAATCTGAACGATACTGCAACCGTAACAGTTCGTCAACTGCCATCTGCCACATTATTTACACCCGACAGCCTTTGCTTGAACGACAATAACGGAGTGGCAATAGTTACTTGCAGC
>JBJTQS010000089.1:0-5604 GCA_046075765.1 Bacteroidota bacterium | reverse complement strand
ATAAGACCGAGGTCACATTCCAATCATCCGTTCAAACACCATTCAATAAGAACTTTCTATTGTTGGGTGCGGCTTTCCTAGAAAATATGCGAGGCGCTTATCGCAATATAGTTTTTTCAGATACGGCTAAGCAGATAGAGCGCATCTACTCCATCTTCCGCGACATCAACATTCCTGCGCGTAAGCCTGGTGAAGAGGTTTCATTCACGCCAGTGTATGTTTCTATCCACAGCGGTTTTACCGACCATGAATTGAAGCTCGCTTGTTTCACGGATCACCAGATTTTCGATCGCTATCACCGTTATCGCTTGCGCAAGAATTATAGCAAGAGCGAGGCGATGACCCTCAAGGAAATCTACAGCCTGAAGCCTGGAGATTTCGTTACCCATATCGACCACGGTGTGGGCAAGTTCGCTGGATTGGAGAAGATAGATGTGAATGGCAAAACGCAAGAGGCGATACGACTTGTTTACAAAGACAACGACATCTTATATGTCAGCATACACTCGCTGCACCGCATATCCCGGTACACCGGCAAAGAGGGAACAGAACCCAAGTTGAATAAACTGGGGACACAGACATGGGCTAACCTCAAGCAAAAAACCAAGAAGCGAGTCAAAGACATTGCCAAAGACCTTATTGAGTTGTACGCCAAGCGTCGCTCGCAAAAGGGATTTGCCTTTGCTCCCGATACCTATTTGCAAAACGAATTGGAGGCATCCTTCATCTACGAAGACACACCCGACCAGGTGAAATCAACAGCCGATGTGAAGAAAGATATGGAGAAGGCATACCCGATGGACCGACTTATTTGTGGCGATGTGGGCTTTGGAAAAACGGAAATTGCCATCCGAGCGGCCTTCAAGGCGGTTAGTGATAATAAGCAAGTGGCAGTGTTGGTGCCAACCACCATTCTTGCGCTCCAGCATTACAAGACCTTCTCCGAACGACTCAAGGATTTTCCTTGCAAGGTAGATTACTTGAACCGATTCAAATCAACGGCTCAACAAACCACTACCATTCAAAGTGTGGCAGCTGGCAAGACCGATATTCTTATTGGCACGCATCGGTTATTGAGCAAAGACATCCGTTTCAAGGATCTTGGCTTGTTGATCATTGATGAGGAACAGAAATTCGGTGTGGCATCCAAGGAAAAGTTGAAAGCTTTGCGTTTGAATGTAGATACGCTTACGCTTACAGCTACACCCATTCCTCGAACACTGCAATTTTCATTGATGGGTGCGCGCGATCTTTCAGTCATCAACACACCGCCGCCCAACCGATATCCCGTTACCACAGAAGTGCATGTGTTCAACGAAAAAATAATCAAGGAATCCATCGATTATGAGTTGTCGAGAGGAGGTCAGGTGTTTTTCGTGCATAACCGTGTACAAGACATCCATCAGGTAGCTGATATGATTCGCAAGCTGTGTCCTGATGCCATCATTGGTGTGGGACATGGCCAAATGGAAGGGGAGGAGTTGGAGCGTGTGCTGATGAAGTTCATCGAAGGCGATAGTGATATATTGGTGGCCACCACCATCATTGAATCAGGCATCGACATATCCAATGCCAACACGATCATCATCAATCAAGCGCATCACTTCGGCTTGAGCGATTTGCATCAGATGCGCGGTCGTGTAGGGCGTTCCAATCGAAAGGCTTTTTGTTACTTGTTGGCTCCGCCACTGAGCGTGCTTACGCCCGAAGCGAAGAGAAGGTTGAAGGCTATTGAAGAGTTTTCGGAGTTAGGCAGCGGATTCAATGTAGCCATGCGTGATTTGGACATCCGCGGAGCGGGTAACATGCTTGGTGGTGAACAAAGCGGCTTCATCTCCGAAATCGGTTATGAGATGTTTCACAAGATCCTCGATGAAGCAATCCGCGAACTCAAAGACTCCGACTTCCGTGATTTGTTTACGGGTGATGAGCCCTCTACTTCGGTGTTTGCAGGCGATTGCCAGATTGACACCGATTTGGAAATCCTCATACCTTCCGAGTATGTTTCCAACATCACCGAACGCCTACATTTGTATAAAGAGATTGATGAGCTGGAGCATGAACAACAGGTGCTCGAATACATCGATCAATTGCGCGACCGTTTCGGTCCAGTACCTGCCCAAGTGCAGGAGTTGATGAATGCAGTTCGCATCCGCTGGAAAGCGCGCTCCTTGGGCATTGAAAAAATCGTTTTGAAGGCCAACGCATTCAAAGCATATTTTGTCTCTGATCCCGCATCGCCTTTTTACACTTCTGGAGCTTTTCGAGACATGATCGCTTATGTGCAGAACAACGCCAAACGTGCGAAGATGAGTGAGAAGAATGGAAAGCTTTCAGTCACTTTCAGCGGAATCGGTTCAGTGGAATCAGCCAACAAATTGTTGGAAGGAATCATGGCCGTACAAGAGGCCTGAAAATTATCCTTCCTCATCTGATGCCTGTTCGGTAACACGCAAGTGAACCGTTTCAACAGAATGCTTCAATCGCTTCAATATGGTAAACTCGTAACCACTGAAGGTTCTTTTTTCATTCACCGCTGGAATACGACCGAACACATAGTTGAGCAGTCCTGATATGGTATCGTACTCGGATGATTCGGGAATAGCAACGGGAAGCAGATCGTTCACATCGGAGATGGAAGTTTGCGCGTTAACGATGAATTCTGTTTCGCTCTTCTTCTCCACGGATGGCTTTTCTTCGTCGTATTCATCTTGAATCTCGCCAACCAATTCCTCGATGATGTCTTCCATGGTTACAATGCCGGCAGTTTCGCCGAACTCATTGGTTACAATGGCCATTTGAATGTGTTGCGTTTGCAACTCGCGCAACAATTCGTTGATGCGTTTGGTTTCAGGAATGAAAAAAGCAGGACGGATGATGTCGCGGATACCGCTGAAGTTGTTCGATCGCAAAATCTTCAACAAGTCGCGGGTGTGAATGATGCCGATGATATTGTCGAGCGTATCACTGTAAACAGGGAATCGTGAGAATTGGTCTTCAATCACCTGGTTGAGGATTTTCTCGTTCACCTCATCAATATCGATGGCAGAAACCTTCACACGAGGCACCAATATCTGTCGTACCACACGGTCGTCGAATTCGAACACGTTTTGTATCAACTCATGTTCCGACTGTTTGATGGCACCGCCTTCTTCACTCTCGGTGAGCAATAGTCGCAATTCTTCCTCGGTGTGGATGTCTTGTCCGATGGTAGGCTTGATTCCAATCATGCGCAACAGCAGGTTGGCCATGTTGTTGAGCACCCAGATAAGCGGACTGAAAACGATGTAGAACACGCGCAGCGGAAGCGAGATTGCCATGGTGGTAGTTAATGGGTGTCGTATGGCAACCGTTTTAGGCGCCAACTCTCCCAATACGATATGCAATACGGTCAACATGCCGAATGCTAAAGGGAACGCTGCCTTGTCCATGAATTCCGCACTTACGGGTATGGCGAATACGCTGAAGATTTTGGTGATGAGCTTCGAAAAGACTTCTTCGCCGAACCATCCCAGCGCCAGACTGGTCATGGTAATACCCAATTGGTTGGCAGAAAGGTAAGCGTCCAGATGTTCGGTGATATGCTTGGCCACGCCGGCAATCTTGTTGCCTTTGCTTGCCTTTAAATCAATTTGTGCGCTGCGGACTTTTACAATGGCGAATTCAGCGGCAACAAAAAAGCCATTTAGCAATAAGAGGGCAAGGGTTAGGAGTAATTCAACAGCCATGGTTCAGGGGTTTAAAAGTTTGAACCAGGAAAAATTTACGGGCAATCGATTCGTCGGGGTCCATATTTATAAATCAACGTGATTTTTTAGTCATATCAACCTCTTTGTAACCGGTACGGTTGAATACCGAGGCATCCACCTTGGCTTTGCTGATGTTGCTCATGCGCATGGTAGTTACATCTCCGGACTTTTCTTTGGTTGTTATTTCCATCGGAAAACCTTTGATGTCTGCAGCATCGGGCAATACAGCAGAGGCGCCGGGTGTTCCTTTGGTGCTATTGAAAATCTTGAAGAACTGCTGGTAATTGACACCAGATTCTTTTGCCAACCACATTTCGGTGGTGTTGCCATTCGACTCTACAATGGTTTTGGTGCATTTGAGTCCGCCAATGGTTTTGGTTTCTTTGGTGTGTTTAACAGTTGGCTTGGCAGCTGGCTTAGAAGCAGTGTTCGCGTCGAATGGATCCATTACCATGGCGGTCTTTTGACCCTTGTTCTCCATCAACACATACTGCTTTTTGGCATCACCATCTATGATGATACGCATAGCAGACATCGGTCCGTTCAATGGTTGGATGGCCACTTTGTTTACAGACGATGTGACTTTCATATTCATGCCATCGGGCATTTTGGGCGTGGTGATCGCCATTTGGAAAGAAAAATCCTGCGCGAAGGCACTTGTGGAGGCGATGATGAAAAGTGCTGCGATTTTCAGAGTTTTGATGCTCATGATTTTAAATAATTTAGATTGGCTAATTTACAAACTTTAAGTCATCTCAAGCATAATCGTAAAGCATTGAAAAACAAAGTTATAAACACAATCTTTGGTCTTTTCACACAGGTCATTGCGAGCTTTTATTGCTTGGTAGGAACCGCAATTGCCCAGCCCTATTTTGATGTGGCGGGTGTGCAATATTGGAATTCGCCTGCATCGATGCATGCTGATTCGGTAGGAGAGCAATCCTTTACAGCCTCCATTTCGCTGCCATTGAATGTTGCTCCTCGGTTCAAGTTGATCTTTTCACCTGCATACGAACAACGGTTGGAATCAGGCTCTGGCCTCGAAGATCCTTGGAAACTCGAAGGGTTGGCATTGCCATTGAACTTTGTTTTTTACGCTGCGGATTCAACACGCATGCTTTCAGTAACTGCCATTAACCGCTTCAATGGCTATTCGCAACTGTTGGTTGATGATGGAGGGCAATTGGGTGGAGCCGTGGTTGGTTCCAAGCGTTTCGGTAAAAAACTCTGGCTTCGGTTGGGAGCCTATTACAACAACGAGTTTTTTGGTGGGTACTTTCTTCCCTTAGCGGGAATTGATTGGCGTATTTCAGTTTCTTGGCGCTTGTTTGGATTGCTACCTTCCAACATGCGGCTGCAACATCGGCTTTCTGAAAGATGTAACGCAGGGTTATCATTCAAGAGCTCCAAGGGATCCTACTTGAATCCTCAAGGAGGATATGTGAAATTGTACGATAATCAGCTGTATGTTTATGCCGATTGTCGGTTAATTTCTAAACTGGTTTTGGTTGCCGAAGTGGGACATTCGGCGTTCCGAACCATATCCAAACGCGGTGAGGGCGCCGAATTTCAATTGCAGTCGGATGGCCCAATAATCAAATGCGGGCTGTTTTACCGCATTCCGCAACCATAATTGGGCCGTTGGCGGAATATTTGAGTAAATTCGGCTTTTACATATCTAAATTCGCGCCGCTATTTCCGTTATAATTATGGATATTGAAAAAGAGATAGGCCAGTCCGTCAGTTTCAACTCTGATTTGCAAAGAGCAGCTGTGAACATCCTGTACACGGCTTCTTGGCTCAATATGAAAAATACCGAAACGCTGAAGCCGTTTGATTTAACGCCGCAGCAGTT
>JBJTQS010000088.1:0-2729 GCA_046075765.1 Bacteroidota bacterium | reverse complement strand
TAGTGTGGAAATCTGTTAAGGGTCACAAATTTATGAAATTGTGCGGGATGGCTGAAACGACAACTATCAGGAGGATAGCTTCATCTTTTTACCATCAATTTCAAGGTTGAGTTGCAACTTGACCTCAAGCGCTGCAAAAACCTTTAAAACCGTTTTTAAAGTAACGTTGTTGGTATTGGATTCCAGCTTAGATATTTGGGCCTTTTGAACACCTACCATTTCGCCCAACTGCTCTTGCGTAAGATTGCGCTCTTGCCTGGCTTTTTTAATCATGTCACCCATCATCTCAACACTCAGCCTATGCTCAAAGGCATTCCGTTTAGGAGTGCCCTTTTTGCCGACGAAGCGATCCTTAACCTCAGCGGAAGAGTAAATTTTGGGAATAGTTTTCATTTTTTTATGCTTAAATACCTTTTCATCAAATTAATAGCAATCAAAATTTCATTGCGCTGCACTTTGGAACTCTTTTTGATAAACCCATTAGTACAAACAACCAAAGCAGAACCATCAACACCTTTGGTCCAAAAAGCTAAAATTCGATATTGAAGCCCACGAGATTCAGCTCGGAATTCCCAAATATTCTTTGTCAGTTTCTTGAATATATGGACATCATTCAGGAATTTCGATTTTTCAATATTGTAAATCAACTTTTCTTGTGCTGATTCGTCTATTGATTCTAGAAAACCAATAGATCTTTCCATGTAACTAACTTCAAACCTTGGAATCAAAGATAACGTTTTTTTGGACGTTTCCATATATGGAAACATGATTAATGAAAAAAGTATAGTTTACCTAAATTCTAACCCGCCCCACCCTATAACCCAATCTTATCGAATACCATTTCATAACCTTGGGTGCAACCGTTCGGTCTTCGGAAAAGCGCATCTGTAACACCCATTCCACATTTTTACGCATCAACCAAGCGAATCGAATTTCCTGGTTCCATTGTTGGTATTTGAACCGATAGCCGTTGAGAAACAGGAACGACCTGCCATCCACCGCAAAAGATTTGGACACTGGCAAGTTTAGATTGAAAATAGCTGTAGCACCGGTGGAATAGAACACCACATTGCTCGCACCTGAGAATAACTCCTTTTGCAATTCAGTTGGTCTCGATTGCAGATCATACTTGCGATGCAGCATGAGGGCAGGAAAAGACATATCCAATGCTCCGCCCTTGAAAACAACGACCCGAACACCTGCGTTCACCGAAAGCTGTGCGGGATTCAGCAATCCACCTTTCGACGCCGAAAGATACCGTCCCTGAAAAGGGTCAACCAACAAATCCCGCTTCGGGAAAAGCGGGCCTTCTAAAGCCATGTTGGTGGACCCGGAGATTTTACGTTGACTAGATTGTGCAGCAAACCTAACGGAGATACGGTCCCGATTTCGATTAACAACACCTCCATGATAGTATGAGATCCCTAATTCATCAGCGATTTCAAACTGCCGCTTATCGGTTTTACGTTCATATTTGAAATCCGTATCGAAGGTTCTGAAAACCTGCGATGCGTCATCCGATTGCACCGAAACACTGGCAGCAAAAAGCTGGCTTACCGTCCGCTTCAAAGAATCACCCGCAAAATAAACTTGCATCGACAAAATCATTCCAACAAAAGGCAAACAGAAATAATTTTCAATCGTTGCGAATAATATCACTTGCAATCAATTTGGTCCAAATTCACCAAGTACACGGCTATATGAACTTGATTGTTTTGATGGGCTGCATTCAGCCATTCACATACACGTTGACGGTACACCAACTTGCCAGTCCATGTAGCCCAGGTAACGAACAAATGATAATCGGCCTCTTTCAACACAAGAGTCGAATCACTACAAGGCGACTGATAAATGGATCTGATAAATGAATCCATATGCTCCAACCCGTATTTATTTGGTTTTTGAATAGGTTGAAGATTGGTAATGAAATTTGATAACGGTGCCGAACATCCTGGATTCTCCGAATTACGAAAGTTGATTGCATGCCCCTCTGCGTCGAACAAAAACGGCTCCGGAACCGACCAATCCGCATCGGATTCCATCTTGGCAAAACAAACAGGGTCGCTCTTGGAAATCACTTCGTTTTTAAAACGAATCACTTCCACATAGGTAACTCCACTTGGCTTCTTCACTCCATAAACCAGTCGCGCAATAGAGCCGCAAGAAGTGAACAGCAAAAACAGCATCAGAAAAGCAAAATACATCTGTCTCATAATTTCCTAAAAAAAGCCGATGCCCACGAATGAGCATCGGCGAATTATTAAACAATCAACGATATGGTATTACAAAACGAATCATTCCATTCGATTCTATGATCGGATATTTGCCTTGCAACAATGTCGCATTTGAAGAAATTCCCAAAGTCGACAGGATATCTGATGGAACCTGCGAGTCGTCCTCCATCACGAAATAACCCGATTTGAAGTAACGGTCATAAGCGCCGGAAGCCAAACCCTTGTAACGGTCTATTTCAAAAACCAAGGCATTCGAATAATCGTCCTTGTAAGCCGTTGCTACAGCATTGTTGAAGCGACCTTCCGTAACGATGGCATGAAAATTACAAACGCCGAATCCTTCGCAATCGCGTTTCCGCGCAATGGTAAAGCAAATGGTGACTTTCGGTTTCATGGCTGTAAAGCATGGGGTCGAGTCGATTGGTTTTACAAGGATGGATGCCTGAGTGGACGGCATCAACATTTGGAAAAAAATAAAAACGATTAATGGTTTAA
>JBJTQS010000087.1:0-33386 GCA_046075765.1 Bacteroidota bacterium | reverse complement strand
GGTCGTGTAAACACGCGTACAAACACCTCTGCGCTGTGGGCAAGATGTTAATGCAGGAGACTTACTCTTGTCCTCCAATTTGATACGTCCTTTTCGAACTAGTTGCTGAATCGTTGGCATTGTGCGATCTAGTATTAATTTTTCGGGGCTTGGAAACCCCCTTTTTTGGGAAGGGCAAAGGTACAAGATGTTTTTCAATTTTCAATCAGCACTTTAAAAAAAATACTAAACTTGGTTTTAGATGCACAAAAACATACTTAACAATTTGAATTACAGTTCATTAATATAGGTTAACAAGAATTATTCCAAACCAAATTCTGTTAAAAAATATCAAATAGCTGAAAATCATGTGATAAGACTCACTTGAACATCGCCCAAAAACCATCAGATAAAAAAGCCTAATTTGGCGATAGATTTAAAGGCGTTAGAACCCATGTCCCAAACGCGATATATACTGGTAGTCGACGACGAACCTGATATGGAATTGCTGATTAGGCAGCGATTCAGAAAGGCAATTGCAACTGGCGAAAAGGTCTTCCAATTCGCCGGAAACGGTACCGAGGCCCTGGAAAAGCTTTTGATGCATCCGGAAATTGAGCTGATGCTCACCGACATTAACATGCCTGTAATGAACGGATTAGAGCTCTTACAAGCCTGCTCTGACCGTCAACTACCAATCAAATCCATTGTAGTATCGGCATACACGGATATTCAGAACATTAGGACCGCCATGAACCGGGGTGCTTTCGACTTTATAACCAAGCCAATTGACTTTATCGACCTGGAAACCACCGTTACCAAAACATTTCATGCCATTGATGAGTCGAAAATGGCACAGGATGCATTAGTGCAAAGAGATCAGGCAGTTACAGAAAAAGAGAAAGCCCAATCGTCCGAAAGATTTAAACAACAGTTTCTGGCTAATATGAGCCATGAAATTCGAACACCGATGAATTCGGTTATTGGCATCACCAACTTGCTTTTAAAGACCGAACTATCTGAACAACAACATAAATACATTTCCATGATTCAGGCGGCATCAGAACAATTGATGTCCATTATCAACGATATCCTCGACATTTCAAAAATTGAGGCTGGAAAAATGACTTTCGAGAAAATCGACTTCAATATCCGGCAAGTCATTGAAAATGTTAGAAATATGTTGATTTTCAAAGCACAGGAAAGAAACCTGGAGCTCAAACTGAATGTCCACCCCGATATCCCCAATACCCTTCTTGGCGACCCCTCCAAACTCGCCCAAATCCTGATAAACCTGGTTGGTAACTCAATTAAATTTACGCATGAAGGATTTATTGAAATAAAATGTGATATAAAATACATTTCCAATCTTTTATGTGATATTGAATTTAGCGTTGCAGATACGGGCATTGGAATCGCTCAAGAGAAATTAAGCTCCATTTTTGAGAGCTTCACACAGGCTAACAGCGACACCAGTAGAAAATACGGGGGAACCGGGCTCGGACTTACCATTTGCAAGCAACTCGCCGAGTTGCAAGGCGGAAACATAGGACTTGAAAGTAAAATCGGCCTTGGGACTAGGTTCTATTTCAATATCCCTTACGAAATCGGAACGGCAAACGACCATAAATCGCTATCGGATAGCAATTTAAATAGATTCAAACTAACTCCAAGCACCCGCATATTATTAGTTGAAGACAACGACTTCAATAAAATCGTAGCCGAAGACACTATCCTGGAACAGTACCCGGGAGTACAGATAGAACATGCATCCAACGGCTTAGAAGCCGTGGAAATGGTCACCAAATACGAATATGATATTGTGTTAATGGACATCCAAATGCCTGAGATGGATGGCTATGAAGCCACCCGAACCATCCGTGCTTTAGGCAACAAAAAGGCACAGGTCAGGATCATGGCTATGACGGCGAATGCTACCCCTGAAGAAATCTTAAAATGCTTTGAATCAGGAGTTAACGAATATATATCTAAACCATTTGTTCCAGAAGAGCTTTTTGAAAAACTGGAAACTCAAGTCGCCGCAGGCAAGTGCTAAAGAAGGAATGGTCAGGATCTACCGTCTCTGATGCCAGTTGACTTTCTCTTGTTTATTTCGTCTCTGATTTTGGAGGCCAATTCGTAAGCTTCATCCTCCAATGCCCTGTTCAATGAATCGTTCAGCTCTTCTTCACTGAGGGATGAAAACTCACCAGACTTATTGCCAACGCCGGTGCGTTTTGCTGGCCTTGGTTTTGGGGAAAATGGCTGAGTTGACTCGGCAGCACTTGGAGGCAACGCCTTTGATTCCGCTTCCTCCTTCCCATCTTTAACTATGCCAGCCTGATCCAATATTGAGCTGTAAGTGGAAATGGGACAATTGAATCGAACAGCCAAAGCAATCGCATCCGAAGTCCGAGAGTCAATTTCGTGGGTAATTATTCCGTCACTGAATACCAAATGCGAGAAAAACACACCTTCTTTTAGTTTATAGATAACCACCTCCAACATTTCGATATTGAAAGACGAGGCCAGGCTTTTGAACAAATCGTGAGTTAGGGGTCTACTTGGAGTCATGTGCTCCAATTCGATGGCAATCGACTGAGCCTCAAACATCCCAATGGCAATCTTGAGCATCCTTCGTCCATCCGCCTCAACCAGCTCCAATGTGTAGGCACCATGCTGGTATTGGCTTGGCGATAATGACGAAAACTCGAGGCGAACTTTATCCATCAATAATGATCAGACGACGTTATTAACCTTAAATATACGAAATATATTGCAGGTTTTCAAGTTTTTATGCGGCGTTTGCCTTGAATTTGCGGATTGATTCTATCAGTCGAGGTACCACCTCAAAGGCATCCCCAACAATACCATAATCGGCAGCCTTGAAAAATGGCGCTTCGGGGTCTTTATTGATCACGACAATCGTCTTGGAAGCACTAACGCCAGCCAAGTGCTGTATGGCACCTGAAATACCGATAGCAATGTAGAGGTTTGGACTCACTGCGATGCCGGTCTGACCAACGTGTTCAGAATGTGGCCTCCAATGTGCATCTGAAACAGGTTTACTGCATGCTGTGGCGGCTCCTAACAAAGAGGCCAATTCCTCAACCATACCCCAGTTTTCAGGGCCTTTTAAACCACGACCAGCCGAAACCACCAACTCAGCTTCAGGAAGAGAAACCTTGTCGGAAGCCTTAACAATTTCTTGAACCATTTCTGCAAACCCATTTTCATCAACTGATGGAGAGAACTCTTCAGAAACAAAATCTACCTTTTTCTCCAAAACCTTGTACGAGTTAGGAACAAGCGTGATAACCTTTACGGAACTAGTAACAGAAACATCTGCGAAAGCCTTGCCAGAAAATGCATTCTTACGCACAACAAAGCCGTTGCTCGTGTCAGGTAAAGAAACAGCACCATCAACCAAACCGGCAGAAAGTCTTACCGCAACTCGAGGAGCCAAACCTTTTCCCGAGAAGGAGGCAGCCATAACAACCACCGATGCATCCACAGATTTAGCTGCGGCGCTTATGATATGTCCGTATGCGGTATTCACAAAGTTTTTGAGCTTGTCGCCAGAAACATGAAGCACTTTCTGGGCTCCATATTTGGACAGATCTGAAAGAGATTCTGCAGATACATTTCCAATGGAAATGGCAACCAAATTGGTGCCCAACATTTCTGCAATCGAAGCCCCGTAGGACAATACTTCATAGGTTGATTTCTTGAAGCTTCCTGAAGCGTTTTCGCAATAAACCAGAACAGACATTTGCTTGGGATTTTATAGTGTTATCAGATAACCTTTGCAATAGAGTGTAACATGCCAACGAGCTGATCGGTTTGGTCAGACTCAACCAATTTCACCTGGCTACGCGCAGATGGCTTGTCGTAACCGAGTACTGTGGTAAATGCAGGAACATCGGATGGCTCCACTACCTGCAAGGGCTTGGTGCGAGCCGACATGATTCCGCGCATGTTGGGAATACGGGGTTCTGCCATGCCTTCGGTAGCGCTTACAACAACTGGAAGCGGACAATGAATCACTTCTTTACCACCTTCAATTTCCCTTTCTAAAACAGCTTTACCATCACTAATGTTCAAGGATTTGCAGATTGATACCGATGGCATACCCAGCAACTCACCAAGCATTGCAGCCACCTGGGAACCGTTGTAATCAATTGACTCCCTACCAGTGAGAACCAAATCATAACTTCCTGAATTGGCAAAAGCGGCGATTTGGGATGCCACAAACCAGGCATCACGAGGGGTTGAGTTGACACGAACAGCATCATTTGCCCCTATCGCCAAGGCCTTTCGGATGGTTGGCTCTGTGGAAGCATCGCCTACATTGATCACGGTAACCGTACCGCCAGCAGCCTCAGTAAGCTCGAGGGCACGAGTGAGAGCGATTTCATCGTAAGGGTTTATAATGTATTGTAACCCTGCGGAAACAAACTCCTTGTTATCGGGAGTGAAATTAATCTTGGAAGTGGTGTCGGGAACGTTGCTGATACAAACCAGAATTTTCATTTCTAAAAAGGTTTTTACGGGCTGCAAAGGTAGTAAATTAGGCCTTTTAAGAGGATATTGATGACGGCGAACCGAATAGAAATGCTAAAAACGTTCATAATGGAGGACCCATCCGACCCTTTCAACCATTATGCATTGGCTTTGGAGTATTTGAATGCAGGGGATTTTGATGACGCAAGGACGCTTTTCCAATATGTTTTTGAAAACCACCCCACCTACTTAGCGAATTATTACCAGTTTGGCAAACTTGAAGAGTCATTAGGCAACAATGAAATGGCTTCGAAACTTTATTCAATAGGAATTGGAGTAGCCAGAAATACAGGAGACCAAAAGACGGTTTCTGAGCTTCAAAGTGCTTTGGATTTCATGGAATAAAAAACGGGCACCCTTGTGGGGATGCCCGTTTTGCATTACGTTAGTAATACGATTTATTGCTTAACGAATTTGGCTGAAACGTTTTTGCCAGCAGCGTTAAGAACCACGTTGTAGATACCTGATTGTAGAGAAGCAACATTGATAGCAAGCTTCTGATTTCCGGCAATCTGAAAACCACGACTGATATCCATAACCTTTGCACCTTTAGCGTCGTAGATTTCAGCATATACTTGTCCGGTCTTCTCAAGCATGTAGCTCAGCTCGATTTTTTCAACAGCCGGATTTGGGAATACGCTCAAAGCTACGTCAGCAGCATTCTCGCTCAAACTTGCGAAAGTTCCTGTAACCAAGATGTCATCCAATGAAATCAAGTTGTCATCATCAGCATCGTGCAAGAAAGCGATGTAGATAGTTTGTCCTTGGTACTGTGCAAGGCTGTAGGTGAAAGGACGCTGTTCTCCAAAATTAGCATCGGTAGCAGTTGGATCAGGTTGAATATAAGTACCGTCTTCACCATGTACGAAACCAGTGGAGAAAGTATAGGCGCTATACAATGGACCTTGACCGGTCAGATATTGACCTGCTTGGAAAGCCACATTAGTGAAGCTAGCTTCATTGTTATCTGTCGTGGAAATCAAAACTGAATAGCCATCTACATAACTTGGAGTTTGACGAGGAGCGGATTTCCAAGACAACTGTGCATTTGCATCAACGATTGTGATCGGAGGCGTCATCAACCAATTACGATTTCCTGGAGCAAAACCCTGTAACCATGAGGAACTGAACAAACAGCCGTCAGAAGAGTCCACATCAGCGAAACCGCTTTCAGACCAAAACCACTCTTGGGGACGCCCGTTGAAGTCAGGAATTCCGTCAGCATCAAGATTAACCCATGTTTGGTCGTTACCGCCATTTACAGGTAAGTAACTAGCAGTGTTGTCCACGTCGAAATTCTCATAAACAAGCGTGTCATTTTGAGCATTAACGATGCCTGCCAACGACAACGCGCACATTGAAAGTAGTAGTTTTTTCATCATTTTAAATTGATTTATAGTTAGTTAATTTAATTATCGCAAATTTAATCAAATAAATTATTATTTCTCGCATCCGTGAATCATCAAGATTTTATGGCCTTCAGGTAAGCCGAGATATATTCTGATTTGCGTTTGGATCGATACTGCATGATAAACCGAGGATGGTCCAACACCAGCACTTCACCGAAAAGCTTGGAAAACGTTTCATTGTTCGACAAAAAGGATGCATTCTTTTTTCCCAAAACGATCACCTTATCCGTTCTTACACCCATTTTCATGTGTTCCGATAATGACCAATGGATAAAGCCGCTGGTCTTTTGAATCAATTTTTGAGAATCATAGTAATTGAAATTCTTGGTGCCTTGTAAAAAACCAAGCGGACAAACCGAACTTAGTAAAACATGCTTGTAAAACAACTTTGTTCCTCCGAAGGCATCTATCATATCGTAAATGAATGAGCTGGAGAGTTCTCGCCTCTTTTCAAATCCATTGTCAACTCCGCAATCCACTTCGAGAGCATACGGATCAGTAAAAGGCACTCCGGAAATACCAGCACCAAATCGACCGGGATTGATACCCAGCATCAAGACCCTTTCGGCATTATCCGAATAAAAAGTATCACAAAAAATTCGAAGCACCCTTTTAACCTCCGGATCGGAATACGGATAAATGACCGAATAACCTTTTGCTAATCCAAGTTCCGGATCGAGCGAAGTCAAAAACCTGTAAAAGGCTTTGGATACCTTCATTCAATCACTTTAACTTGAATGACATTGTAGGGAAGGAAATGGTATTCCCTTTGTCATCCGCGGCTTTTACCTCTTTCAATATCAGAGCATCACCAGTCATTCCTTTGGCAACGGCCTCGCGTGCACGGAGGGGTATGCCGCCCTCTCCTATCCCAAATTCACGATTCACCAATGGCTTCAGTGTGAAAAAATTCACTTGGAAAGTCTGTAATGCATATCGTTTTCCGTCGTCGCATTGTACAATCAACGGAGTTGCATCACACCATTTGGTGAGAGCTTCCAAAGTTAATTCCTCTACAACAATGCCATCCAAAACAGGCTTGCAACTTGACGGCGGACCGGAAAAAACTTGTGACGAAACAAGTCCGAAAAACAATAAGGTGAACAGGATTAGCGATTTTTTCATCTTGATGGTTTTAGAATGTTATTGGTTAAAATTTATTTAGAGTTTCCTTTACTGCATCCTTATGGATTGTAAACGACATCATCTTTAATTTCACATAATCGCTGTGGTAAAAATAATATCCCTTTGCATATGGGTTATTGTGTGCACCACTGCCTGAGTCTTTAATCAAATACCAAGTACCGTCTTTTCTTTCAGACCAACCAACCAAATGAACTGCATGGTCGTCGGTAGTTGATCCATTGGAGAAACGCATTTGCCGCGCACTTTCATCAATGTAAGCTGATGGGATATCGTATGTAGGAACAACGGCCACGCCAACGGCACCATAAATGCCAGTCTCCGAAACATCGCCTCCAATGGCGATACTGTAACCCTTTTTTACGGAATTATCTATTATGGACATAAACACATCCAAAGGCACATTGTAATATACATCGGAATTCCACCAATTATCGGGAACGTCATATTCGGCCTGTTTCCAATATGGCTTCTCCATCAATGACATGAAATCAACATAGTTGTCTGGATCGATCTTCAAGACATCTTTCATGTATTGCATTGGAGAAATCTTCTTACCCTTATAATCGATTGATGTCGGAACAGGTCCCATGTAATGATTCAAAATAGAACGGATGGTTGACTCAATCGCTTTCTCGTCCCATGCAGCCGACTCCTTTACTGAATTGAGGTATTTTTTCATTTCATCGAACATGGTTGTATGGTCCAGGAATTGCTGACCTGGACGAAGTCCTGAATAAGCCTCCAAAGGCGCCATGCCATACATTTTTGCCATACGAGCAACCGCATTCGTTTCCGATCCCTCATCAAACAATGAAACTCCACGGGTCCTTACGAATTGACGAGCCTTATGAATGGTTTCGTAGTATACTATGTATTGCTCCGACAGCCGCACGCCCAAACCGGATATCCTTTTCACTTCCGACTCATAGAAAGATGTCGTGGAAAAACTCCAACAAGTATTGGTGGCGCCTTGAGAAACCGGCTGGCCTGACCATACGGTTTTAAACTCCTCCAAAGACTTCGGTATGTCTCGAGAAGAAAAATCCATTTTAAGGGTCTTTTTACTTGGAGACGATTGTCCCTTCCTGAACATTTCAGCGCTTTGCTCAATCTGCTGGTAAAATTTATTTTCCGCTTCAATGAAATTAGCCTTGTCGCGAACATCTTGAGCAGTGGCTGCCAGTGGAAACAACAAAAGCAATCCAATTTGATACTTGGTAATCATCAGGAGTAATTTTTGGCAATTATAAGTAGATTCAGCAAATTACAGACTGTGCAATAAACAAGAAAGGCCGGAAAACTCCGGCCTTTTGTTAAAGTGTGATGTTATTCGTTTAATTTTTCGGATCGTAAATCACGTTGTTACCATCGTGTTTTCCTGAATAGATGCGGATACGTTCCTTGCGGTCAGATTGAGCACTTACCGAGCTTGACTCAGATCCTGCTGAAGTGGTTTCCGAAGAACTCTCGTCGATTGTTACGCGCTCATTGTAAACCGCGTTAGGGTCAGAGTTTTCAGTTGAAGCAGGTTGCTCGGTTGCATCTCCAGTCGTGGACTGTTCACTTTCATCTGTTTGTGAGAAAGCGGGAAAGGCCAGGAAACAGCTTGATGCCACCATGGCCGATACTAAGAACTTGTTGTTTTTCATTAAGTTAAGTGTAAAGTTTTAAAGTCCAATTGCAAATGTATATCAATCATTCTATTGGAAAGTTGACATCTTCGTTTTGTCCAATAATTTATTGATTGTGTTTTTTATAATAAATTGATTTTCTGAGTCGTATAAATTTTACTTGATTCATTCTGTGCTTTTCAACGTAAAGTCCTATCCAATTGTTGCGATTATTGAAGCTCTTTTTTATGCAAAGGTGTTTTCCAAGATGAAATACGGCTCCATTTAAAATCGTTGATAACACAATCAAAGAGCTAAATTTGAAGTCATGAATATTTCAAGAATATTACCCGCTTTATTGCTACTTGCTACACCGATCGTAGGGGTGTCGCAGTCGTTTAAAGTATTCAAAGGAGACACCATTAATCGTACAGATGCGAAAGGCTTGAAGCAAGGTGTTTGGAAAAAGTACTATGAGAATGACCAATTATTCTCCAGCTCCATGTTCAAAGACGGTAAAGCAATCGGTACAACAACCACGTTTTATAGGTCGAGTGAAAAGCAAAGCGAAATGCTGCATCAAAAAGATGGCAAAACATCCTACATGACTATGTATTGGCCCAACGGCAACAAAAAAGCCGCAGGTAAATACATTGACCAAAAGAAAGACAGTACCTGGAAGTTTTTCAGTGAGCAAGATTCCTTGACTGCAATCGAGAATTACAAGTTGGGCAAGCCTCATGGTGTTTGGAAGGTATTTTACTCCACTGGGAGGCTGTCGGAAGAAACCAATTGGCTGGATGGTGTCAAAAATGGTGTGTCTACCTCCTATTTTGCCAATGGAAGCATCAAGGCTATCAGCACTTACAAAAATGGCTCCATGGAGGGGGCATATTCGATCAACCATCCAAATGGCAAACCGTATATAACGGGTGGATACACTAAGGGACTGATGCAAGGCCTTTGGAAATACAACGCCGACAACGGCAATTTGGATTCGGTTCATACTTACATCAAAGGGATTAGGCAGTTGCCCAAAAATTAGTGTCGCCAAGGACCATTTCACCTTCAAGATTGACTAAATTCGTGGTTTACCCTTTTGGATAAAAGTGAGCAAAAACGGAAAAATATTGGTTGCCATGAGTGGCGGAATCGACAGCTCGGTTGCAGCCATGATGCTACACGATGAAGGTTGGGAAGTGGTTGGAATCACCATGAAAACATGGGACTACACCTCTTCAGGAGCAGGAAAAAAAGAAACCGGTTGCTGCAGCTTAGATTCCATTAACGATGCCAGAGAAATTGCTGTAAGCAGGGGATTCCACCATTACATATTGGACATTCGCGCTGAGTTCGGAGAATCCGTTATTGACAATTTCGTGGATGAATATATTTCCGGAAGAACCCCTAATCCGTGTGTGATGTGCAATACCCATATCAAGTGGGAGGCACTTTACAAAAGAGCAGAGCTATTGGACTGCGAGTTCATTGCCACCGGTCATTACGCCAAACTGAGAGAGGAAAATGGTCGTTATGTGGTATCGAAAGGATTAGACCACACCAAAGATCAAAGCTATGTTTTGTGGGGGCTTAGACAGGAGCTTTTATCAAAGACTCTCTTTCCGGTTGGAGGATTTCAAAAGTCGGACATAAGGCAAATGGCATCTGATTGGGGATTCAAGGATCTGGCAAACAAAAGCGAAAGTTATGAGATATGTTTTGTGCCCGACAACGACTATCGTTCATTTCTGAAGCACCGTGTTCCTGGCCTTGCCGAAAAAGTGGACGGTGGTGATTTTGTATCTATGGATGGAAAACCTTTGGGTAAACACAATGGTTATCCATTCTATACCATTGGACAACGCAAAGGCTTGGAGGTTGCCTTTGGCGAACCTATGTACGTGGTGAAAATAGTTCCAGAATCAAACACCGTTGTGCTTGGAAGATTTGAAGACCTCGAAAAACGTGAAATGGGTGTGCGCAATGTGAATACCATCAAATACGAGACAATACCTGCAGACATCGAAACCATAACCAAAATAAGATACAAAGACCCCGGCACACCATCAACCATCAAGCATGATGGCGACAGTGCATCCGTTATATTCCATAAGAATGTTTCTGCTGTCGCTCCAGGTCAAAGTGCCGTGTTTTATGAAGGAGATGACGTACTGGGTGGAGGTTTCATCATGAAAGAAATTGCCGCATGAAAACTATCAAACTCATAAAGTTTTTGCCTTTGGCACTTTTGATATTGGTCATCTCATGTAAAGATGACAACAGCTCTATACCAAGTCCTGTACAAGGTTTGTATTTCAACTATGCTCCGAACGAAGTTGGCCGTATAGCGGTATACGACGTAAGCCTCATAACCAAGGATGAGTTCACGGGTAATCAAGATACTTTGAGTTACCAGTTGAAAGAGTTGATTGAATCCGAGTTCACTGATCTAAGCGGTCGAAAAACACAAAGGTTGGAGCTTTACACCAGGGCCGATTCAACTCAACCGTGGGTCATCAGTGATGTATGGACTGCAAACCTGTTATCTGACCGATACGAAAAGAAAGAAGAAAACATCACCTACGTAAAGCTGCGCTTCCCATTGGTGGAAGGAAATGTATGGAATGGCAATTTGTATAACAATCTTGCGGCTCAGGAATATTCACTTACAAGTTTGAACACCCCATCTATCTTGAACGGGCTAAGCTTTGATTCCACGTTAACTGTTTTGCAAAGCGATTACGAGGATTTGTTGGAAAAGAGTTTTGCCGTGGAAAAATATGCTACTGGTGCGGGATTGATTTACAAAGAATCCATCTTTATCAAAAAAGACTTTAATAATCCAGGTTCCATAAAAGCTCAAACCAAATACCGCCAAACCTTGGTGTCATATTCAAACTGAAAGCCATGCTTAAAAAATTACTCCTGCTGTCACTTTCTTTACTTCCATTGATGTCTGTTGGGCAATCAAGTCGTCATGTTGTATTCTTAACCGACAAAAACAACTCACCTTACTCGGTATCCAATCCGTCAGCATTTCTATCCCAGGCCTCCATCAATAGAAGGATCAATCAAAACATTACAATTACAACCCAAGACTTACCGGTTAATCCTTCATACATATCAGCCGTATCCTCAACAGGAGCCACCATATTGAACAGATCAAAATGGTTTAACTCTGTTACAGTGGAAGTCAGTTCTCCTTCCATGTTGAGCACCATTTTAGCTTTGCCCTTTGTTTCCGGTTCAGCTAATGTGGGTCGTTACTCCTACAGTGGCGTGCCAAGCCGTAAAATGGTTGTTGAGCCTGCAACCCAAAAAATCGAATCTCAAACCCCAAATCGTACCACTGCATTCAATTACGGCAACTCCTTGAACCAAGTAGCCATGCTTGGTGGTGATGCCATGCATGCCGCAGGTTTTACAGGAGAGGGAATTCTAATCGCTGTTTTAGATGCCGGCTTCAGTAATGCCAATAACATTGCCCCTTTAGACAGTTTGTTTGCCTCTGGTCGCATAGTAGGCACATGGGATTTTGTCGATAATGAGCAAGATGTTTTTGACGATGATGCGCATGGCTCCATGGTTCTATCCGTAATGGGTGGAAACTCACCAGGTGAACTAATAGGTACAGCACCACATGCATCCTATCTGTTACTTCGTTCAGAAAATGCACCAGCAGAGGCTATCATTGAAGAATACAATTGGGCTTCGGCTGCAGAGTATGCCGATAGCGCCGGAGCAAAAATCATCAACTCTTCCTTAGGTTATACCGTATTTGATGATCCTTCACAAAACCACACCTATGCAAACCTTGATGGCAACACCACACCCATTACCATTGCTGCGGATATTGCATCATCAAAAGGAATGGTGGTTTGCAACAGTGCGGGCAATGAAGGAAACGGTAGCTGGTTCCGCATTAGCGCTCCTGCGGATGCCGACAGCATACTTGCTGTAGGAGCAGTAGATGCAGGGGGATTGAATGTTGGATTCAGTGGAAAAGGTCCATCGGCTGATGGACGAGTTAAACCTGATGTTTCAGCAGTTGGTTTTGGTACCATAGTAGCCGACCCATGGAATGGAACCGGCGTATTTGGAGGAAGTGGCACTTCCTTCTCATCGCCATTGATTGCCGGAATGGTAGCAACCCTTTGGCAATGCAGCCCGAACGCCACCAGTCAAGCCATCATCGACGCTATCCGCCAAAGCGGAACCATTTCCAGTAACCCCGACTCGCTTCTGGGATATGGGATACCGGATTTTGTTATGGCATGTCAGATGCTTTCGGGAATCAATCCGGCACTCACAGCCGATGGTGAAGCTTTGATTATCGATGGAAATCCATTCTCCAACGAACTGGTCTTTTCATATTTTTCAAAGACTGCCTCAACCGGAACGGTTTCTCTCAATGATATCACCGGCCGTATAGTATGGCAGTCGACCATGGATATCGCTCCGATGTCGAATAACAAAACCACAATACCAACCACCAACCTGAGCAAAGGCGTTTACATGCTTTCCATATCATCTGGTTCAGGTGTACAAACAAAACAAGTAATCAAACAATAAACCAAACAAAATATAAACCCTTTAAATCAAATCATGAAAAAAAACCTACAATTTCTCTTAGCAGGAGCCAGTATGCTGGTTTCCTTGTCCGCCATTGCACAACCTGTAAACGACGACTGCAGCGGTGCCATCAGCATTCAGTCAGCCTTCGGACAACCCATCGGCACCACTACTGTTTTGGGTCCTTATGACAACACCACTGCAACTACCAATGCCACTGACCCTATAGCGGGTTACGAGTGTTTCGGTGAGCCAAATGGTCAAGCAACAGCTCCATCTCTTGAGAACACTCTTTGGTTCTCGTTTGTGGGAGACGGTGGTAAATATTTTATTGAAACTGCCGATGGAGCTGGTATCACCAATTACATCGATGATGGTGACACTCAAATAGCCATCTATACTGGTGCTTGCGGATCCTTGGTTCCTTACGTTTGCAACGAAGACGGACCAAGCTCTGGTGCTAACGGCAACCCTCCCTACCCTGCAGGATTAACATTCAACACTTCGCCTGGTGTTACTTATTACATGATGATCGACGGCTTCAACTTCCTTGGAACCATTTCCAACGGTCAATATCTGATCGAGGTAACCCAACAACAAACCATTGCATGCGCAGACCCATCGGTCTCCATTGGTACCGCCTCTGCAAATGCAACATTTGTTTGTCCGAACGATACGGTTCGTTTCGATATCACAGGTGTTGTTACCCCAACAGTTGGTTTAGTTTCAGGGCTTGGCTGGGTTATTTCTAATGCGGATCTACTCGGCACAAACGACCCCATTCTTAACCCTGCAACTGTTGCCGGCTATGCTGTGCAAAATCCAGCACCTGCAACCAGTTTCCGCAGCTATGTGAACAATGGATCGTTGATTGGTTCCGCTCAGGTACCTTATGGAACATATTACTGGACTCCAGTTATCTTCGGTAATGGAACCGTAGGAGTTAGCCCTGGCACTTTCATGACACAGTTGCAATTAGATCCTAGCTGTACTATTACAGGCGCCTCCATTCCTGTAATTGTGTACGCTCCAGGATCATCTGCTTGTAACACGGGGCTTTCTGATATAAACAGCAATGGCTTCGGCATCTCTCAGCTGAGACCTGTTCCTGCCACAAACGAGCTAAACTTTAACATCGGAGCCAACTCCAATGGTCAGGTTTCACTTGAAGTAACCGATATCGCTGGTAAGTCTGTTACAAAAATGACCATGGATGTAACGGCCGGTTCTAAAACCGTAACCATCGACCTTTCCTCCCTGTCTGCCGGCGTTTACAACCTAAATGCCCACATGGGTCAGGATGTATCACGCGTACGCTTTGTGAAGCAATAATTGAAACTACCATAAATCAAAAGCCCTTCTCCGGATGGGCTTTTTTTATGGGGTTAAATGACCATGCAACCTTTTATGATGCTTGGCAGTCTTAAACAAGTTGACTACATTTACTTTAAACTTGAAGTTCACATGAAAAAGACACTCCTAATTTTATCGTTCACTTTGCTCTCATTTTCATCTTTCGCAACACACTTGATGGGTGGACAAATTACGGCCCGAAACATCGGAGGACTTACCTATGAAATTACCTTGACCCTCTACAGGGACTCGCTTGGAATTCCAATGGGGATCTACGCAATAGTTGAATTTATTGATGCAAATACCGGAGTGCCATTATCCGGATTGACCATTTATCCAAATTGCCAACCAGCGATTTCACTTGGAAACGGAGTTGAGAAATACCTTCATGTGGATACCGTTACCTTTCCATACGCGGGTGCTTTCAAAGCGTTGTACTCTACCTGTTGTAGAAACGGCTCCATCTTGAATTTACCTGACCCACTCAGCAAGTCTTTGTTTCTAGATGCATTGATTCTAGCTGACCCTACCAATTCCACTCCAGAGTTTTTAAATGACCCCATCACCCTCGCACAAGACAGCGTGCCTTTCAGCTACAACCCAGCTCCATTTGATGCTGACGGCGATTCACTTGCATGGATCATGGATATTCCATTGGATCAAAGTACGGTAGCTTACCTGGGAGTACCCATCCAGCCGTATTCATTACCTCCATCAGATACATCAAACCCATTCGCATTGAATCCTAATACTGGTGAAATCACCTTCACACCTATTAACATTGGTAATTTCCAAATCTCAGTAAAAGCAATTGAGTACAGGAACGGGCAACCCATCGGTTACATCAGAAGAGATATGCAGTTGATTGTTTTACCAAGCCCAAATGCTCCAATTGTCGTGAATGCTGTTCCGAATGTGAATCGTCTTTCCAGTTCCTCTCCATCCACGCAAAGTGCGCCCATTTATGTGAGTCCCGGTCAACACTTATCATTCCTGTTTGAAACATTGAATCCAGATAATGGCATGATTGAGGTTACCCTTAACGGGGATGCTTTCAATGCAGCAACGCCTGCTTTGGTAACATCCAATCCGCCTTACGCAACCAATGGAAGCACATCTTCAACCGTTACGGTTGTTGATTGGTATCCCACACAGGCCGAAGTACGCACTCAGCCTTACAGCTTGATTTTCCGTGTAGCCGATTTCTTTGGGCCATATAAGTTCTACACAGATTACAGTTACCCGGTAGTTGTAACCAACAACCCAACTGGACTTGGCGACTCACCGATATCAAGCACTGAAGCCACGTTGGTTAAAACCATCGATGTGCTCGGAAGAACTATTGCAAATGATAGCAAAGGTGTACTGATTAGAATATACAGCAACGGTACAGCCAAGAAGTTCCATGTAATGGAATAGCGCTGGTTGATAATTGGAACAATAAAACCCGAAACTGGATTTAAGAGCTGAACTTGTTTTTCAACTGGTTCAGCTTTTCTTCTTGATACCGTTTCCAAAGCTTCTCAAAAACGGTTTTGGTGTCGCGTGAGAAATCACCGCGCATGACCCAATCGTAATAGGACGGGTCTGATTGGAAAACATCCATGACAAACTTTCCCTTGTGTTTACCGAAGTTCACCAGTTCCCGGCCTTGGTCGTCATAGACCAACCTTCCTGCAAGGTCAACAGTGTTGTACATATTGGTAAACTTATGAAGGTAATCCATATCCTTGCCCTGTAAATCGGCATAGCGCTCCATTTGAGCGATGAACACTTCATACGTTGCCAAAGTGTCGGCGTCGGCAGCATGTGCGTTCACAAGCTCCTTACCGCAATAGAATTTGTAGGCTGCAGCTAATGTACGTGGCTCCATCTTATGGAATATGTTTTGCACGTCCACCAAGCGCCTTCCGGTAAGTGAGAAATCAACGCCCACCCTGTGAAACTCCTCAATCAAAAACGGAACATCAAACTTGTTTGAATTATAGCCAGCCAAATCACAGCCTTCCAAGAACTGTTTTAGCTCGGAAGAAATCGCAGCGAAATTAGGAGCATTCGCCACATCTGCATTGGTGATACCTGTAAGCTGAGACACGAATTCAGGAATAGGTATTTCTGGATTCACTCGCTTATGAAAATCCGTTCGAGTTCCATCAGGTGAAATTCGGATAACAGAGATTTCAATGATGCGATCGGCTCCAACCGTAACACCTGTTGTTTCAAGATCAAAAAAAGCAAGGTTGCGGTCTAGCCTCATAGAAATGTCTTAAGATATTATTTAACCTTATCAGCAGGGTTTGGCTGAAGCTTCAACTCTTTACGGATTCCTTTCTCGCCCTCATCACCAACAATGATTATTTCCTCCTCCAAACGTCCCATTTTTGGTGATCGAGCCTTTAGTTTATATGTTCCGGGCCCAAGCAAAACAAATATCTCAGAGGCAGGACCGGCAGGCTCCATGATTGCCAATATCTCTCCTGTTGATTCTTTAACCACACTGCAAACAGCATCCTTTGCTGGAAGTCCCATGGAATTTAAAACGGTTGCTCTAAACAAAGTTCCGGCATTCTTAACCAAAGGCTCCTTTAATTGATAGTACCAAATATCAAGATCGCCCAAGCCACCTGGTTTCACGTCAGACACATATCCGGTGCGACCATTGGCAGCTAAAGTGAAATACTGATTATCGAGCGCGTTATTCAACGGATAACCGATATTAAAGGGTTTATCCCATGCTGAAGCAGATGAGGCTCTGGATGTCATAAAAATATCATAACCGCCCATGCTGGTATGACCTTTCGAAGCGAAGAACAATGTTTTGCCATCGTGCCAAATCATCGGGCTATCTTCATCATGCTTGGTGTTCACATTAGCACCAAGGTTAATTGGAGCAGACCATTTACCTGACTCGTCCTTCTCGATCATGTAAATGTCTTTGCCACCGATTCCACCTTTGAGTCCTGTAGCAGCAAAGAAAACACGCTTTCCATCATTGCTCATACAGCCACCTGTCTCCAAAGTCTTGGTTTCCATTTCAGGTGTAATCAAGGCCGCTTTGATCCAAGTCTTACCTTGTTGTTCTGAAACATAAACATCACCATTGATGATACCATCTTCTTTGTAAACAAAAAGCTTGTCGCCATTGGTATTCATACCAGTAGAGATATCATAAAACTCGGAGTTTATGGATATACCGGCATTCTTGGCTTTGGTCCAAGCAGTGTCTAAGCGAGAGCTGAAATAAACATCGGGTAAAACATCGCCGAAATCGTCTGTCATACCGCCCATATTTCCCTTACGACCTGATGTAAAAAACACAACCGTATCAACAGCCATACCCACACAAGCGTAGTCAGCACCAGGTGAGTTCACACTTTTACCAGGGTTGGTAAATTTCACATCCAATGGTTTCTTGGAATAATCTTTGGCATTGTAACAGTACTCCTGATAAAGTTCAAAATTGAGCTTTAGATTGATTTGCCCCTTGCTAAGTTCTTTGAACTTGTCGAATGCATCAATGGCCTCATCATACAAACCCGCACCCAGGCAAGCGCGTCCTAATTGGTAATATACATCCTTAGGTGCATCCTTTTTGTCGGCGGCCTTAGTGAGATATTGAATCGCTTCAGTTTTATCGTAATTGCTATTAATTATGCACACACCGAAACGATACAAGAACTCTGCATCATCAGGATCGTAATTCACCAACAACCGGTATTGTTCACGCGCTCCATTCCAATTTGGAACCTTGAACATTTCACCTGCCACCTTCTTTGTTTCCGCGGCTTGCTCTTTTGTGAGTTTTGGTATGGTGCCTTTTTTGTTGGTTTGCGCTAAAGCTATGTTGGATTTCAAGAACCCGGCAAAAAGCACCAACGAGAGAACAACAAAGATTGATTTGATGGTTTTCATGTATGAGGAATATTTTTTAGATTTCACGGTTGATGTCGAACTGCTCGAGATAGTCGGCTACACGACGAACGAAGCTGCCACCCAACGCACCATCAATAACTCGATGGTCATACGAATGGGATAGGAACATCATGTGTCGAATACCAATAGTGTCTCCGTATGGCGTTTCTATTACGGCAGGCTTTTTTCGGATGGCTCCTACCGCCATGATGGCCACTTGAGGTTGCGGAATAATAGGTGTACCCATTACATTTCCAAAGCTACCCACATTGGTTAACGTGTAGGTGCCACCTTGAATTTCCTCAGGCGCCAATTTTCCTGCACGCGCTCGATTTGCCAAATCGTTCACTGATTTGGTTAGTCCGAGCAAGTTCATTCGGTCGGCATTCTTAATTACTGGAACAATCAGATTACCCGATGGCAATGCGGCCGCCATGCCTATGTTGATGTTTTTCTTAACGATGATATTCGTACCATCCACCGACACGTTGATCATCGGAAAATCCTTTATCGCTCTGGCGATGGCTTCGATGAATATGGGCGTGAAGGTAATCTTCTCATTCTCCTTTTTCTCGAATGCGTTTTTCACTTTGTTACGCCACATCACCAGGTTGGTGACATCAGCTTCAACATAGGAAGTAACGTGAGGAGAGGTTCGCTTCGACATTACCATGTGCTCGGCAATGATCTTACGCATGCGGTCCATTTCGATGATTTCGACATCTCCGCTGAGCGATATACCAGTACCAGTGGCAGCGTCGCCCTGAGCTTGTCGAAGGGTACCAGTAGCAATAGAAGTAGCAGCCGCAACAACGGGTGGAGTTTGAGCAGCTATAAGCGTAGAGGCTACAGGTTGAGTTCCTGCTTTGCGTCGCTCCAAGAACATCATCACATCCTTTTTGGTTACGCGACCTTCGGCGCCCGTTCCCGGGATGGAATCCAATTCCGCTTGACTGATTTTTTCCTCCTTGGCAATTGTTCGTACCAATGGAGAGTAAAATCTTCCCTCAGCATTTAATGCAGTAGCCGCTGATGCAGTCGAAGCGGCTGGAACAAAAGGAACCGAAGTGGATGGCTGCGTAGCAACAGGGGCTGGTGCAGAAACGGTATTGGTTGGAGCGGCTGCTGAAGGAGCTGCTGCACCCGTTTCAATCATCGCGATTACGTTTCCAACCTGTACTACATCGCCTTCCTTGAATAGCAATTTGGATATGGTACCGGTCACAGAAGATGGCACTTCCGAATCAACTTTGTCCGTGGCTATTTCCAAAACGGATTCATCGGCCTCAACCTTGTCTCCCTCCTTTTTCAACCATTTGATGATGGTTGCCTCGGCCACACTTTCTCCCATTTTGGGCATTTTCATTTCCACCTGTGACATAGCGATCTTGTTTTCAGTGATTTAAGGATAAAAACAGCTTCATCCCTCCTATTGCAAAAATAACAAAAAGGGCGCAAGGAAAAGTCAAAAACCTAACCTTGCAAACCTTCAGAAAACCAATGACTTACTGCCCTTTGGCATCTGCCAAAAATTTGGCCAATCCGATATCTGTAAGCGGGTGCTTCAACAGGTCTGTAATTGCTGACAAGGGACAAGTGGCTACATCTGCTCCAGCCTCTGCACAACGTATTATGTGCATGGCATGGCGGATGGATGCTGCCAATACCTCCGTCTTGTAGCCATAATTATCGTAGATGTGAACGATCTGCTCAATCAATTGCACCCCGTCGTAACTTACATCATCCAACCGCCCAATGAATGGTGAAACATATGTAGCGCCAGCCTTGGCGGCTAACAATGCCTGTCCCGCCGAAAATACCAGCGTGCAGTTGGTTTTTATTCCTCTTTCCGAGAAATACTTGAGAGCCTTAACTCCATCTTTGATCATCGGAATTTTGACCACAATCTGCGAATGCAATGCAGCAAGGGCCTCTCCTTCACGCACCATTCCATCATAATCAGTTGATATCACCTCTGCGCTGATATCTCCACCTGGAACAAGGTTACAGATATCCACATAATGCTTTTTAACAGCCTCATCACCACGTATTCCTTCCTTAGCCATCAGAGATGGGTTGGTAGTTACGCCGTCGAGAACGCCAAGCGCTTGCGCTTCTTTAATTTGTGCCAGATTAGCGGTGTCGATGAAGAATTTCATTTGGATGGGGGTTAGGTTTCAAAATTAGGAAAAACCGACTCACCTGTTTACGCAACATTTCAACAGTCGGTTGAAAACCGCCGGATCAAACGCTTTTTTCAAGTCTAAAGTGACAATCCAATTCTATTGCTTGTCGTAACCTTCGCAAGAACTCGTCTCGCGGTATTTCGATTGCTCCATACCGTTCTACATTATCGTTGATATATTGAGTATCGAGCAATTGAAAACCGTTTTTAACCAGAATCTGGATCAGATGATGAAACGCCACTTTAGATGAATTAGACACCTTCGAAAACATCGACTCACCAAAAAACACACCTCCGATACACATTCCGTACAAGCCACCAACCAACTCATTGTTTTTATAAGTTTCAACAGAATGAGCAAACCCGAAAGTATTTGCTGCGGTATATACTCGAACCATCTCCTCAGAAATCCAAATCCCACCTCCATCACCACGAGGTTGCGCGCATTGGCGCATCACTTTTTCAAAGGATGTGTTTATTCGAATTTCAAACTCCTTCTTATTCAGCACCGGCCTCAGTGATTTGGAGGGCTTGTAATTTTCAAACGGGATGATGGCTCTGGGATCAGGATAATGCCATTGTATACCATGCACCTCAGACCACATTGGAAAGTAGCCTTGGCTATATGCCTGGACTAATTGCATCACTTCGCTTTTCATTTGACAGTGCTTTCAATTCATTTTCACACAAAGAAAATCAAGTTGAGATAATATGAAATCGACATTTCAAATAAAATCTCCCTTCTTCATTCACCCGTCAAAATCCCATACTTTCAATACCTCGGGTCTGGCATCATTTCCAAGCGGGCTAATTTCTGAACCTCCACACTGGGAAAACCGAACTCCTCCACTACCCTACCCAAAATCAAGTAAACTCCCTTACCCTTGAATGGATACGAGGCCAGACTCGAAGGAAAGTGAACCGTATCGAAAAAATCACCTTGGTCGTCGAGGAATGTTCCGAAGTGCATCAGCTCGCGCCGCACGGTGGTCACATATTTTATGGTCACCAGGTTTCCGACCATACGCACGGTATTACCCAGATGTTGAATCAAGTCGCGGGCACGCACCTCGCCTCGAAAATCGGTTTTCAGCATGTCGAAGGAAGTCATGGTTACCGGAAAACCCAACAACTCCATCTCATCGAAGGCGTCTTCAATCTTTTGATGCACCAACATGGGCAGCTCGAAATTTTTCACCGGAGTAGCAAAAAGCTGTTGCGATACGGGTGCAGGCATCTCACGGCCCAACAACATGTGCGCATCCCAAAGCAATTGTTTCTTGTCGACTCCCGTAAAACGGAACACATCCAAACGGATGAGTATAATAAGCTGTTCCAAGGCAACATTCGTGCGGGAAACGAAATCCTCCAATCCCGTATAATCACCATTGTTGAAACGCTCCTCCACCAGCGAATCGATGGCCTGCGATTCCAAATTCTGAACCAGATTGAAACCGAGGTAAACATCCTTTCCATAGAGCACCGTTTCCCGCTCACTCTTGTTTATGCAGGGCAGATGGATGAAGGCTCCACATTTGCGTGCCTCGTTCACATACACCCAGGTGTTGTAGAAGCCTCCGAAATTATTGATGACTGCCACATGGAACTCATGCGGGAAATAAGTTTTCAGATACAAACTCTGGTAACTCTCCACCGCATAAGATGCAGAGTGCGCTTTGGAAAACGAATATCCCGCAAAGGATTCGATTTGTCGCCACACTTCCTTCGTCAAATCCTCGGGATATCCTTTGGCGCGGCAGTTTGCAAAGAAACGATCCACAATCAACTCCATCTCTCGTTTGCTGCGCGTTTTGCCACTCATTGCCCTACGCAACACATCGGCATCAGCCAAATCCAATCCGGCGAAATGGTGACACACCTTGATCACATCCTCTTGGTAAACCATTACGCCGTGCGTCTCGCTCAACTGTTCGCGCATCACGGGGTGGAGGTAACTGAAACCATCCGGATGGTGAAATCGGTGTATGTATTCGCGCATCATGCCGCTCTTGGCAACACCTGGACGGATAATACTGCTGGCGGCAACAAGGCTCACATAATCTGAACAACGCAGCTTCTTAAGTAGTCCACGCATGGCAGGACTCTCAACATAAAAACAACCAATCGTATCACCAGAGCGTAATTGCTCACGCACCATTTCATCGCGTTTGAACATGGTCACATCGTGCACGTCCACTTTGATGCGTCTGTTGCGCATAACCAGCTCGGCAGCGTCTTTGATATGACCGATGCCGCGTTGACTCAGGATATCGAGCTTCTCGAATCCGATGGCTTCGGCCACATACATATCCCATTGCGTAGTAGGAAACCCTTTCGGGGGAAGGTCGAGTGCGGTGTAGCAAGTGATGGGTTCTTCGGAAACGAGCACGCCTCCCGCATGAATCGTGCGCAGGTTGGGGAATTCCGACATCATTTTTCCGTAGTGGAAAATCTGTTTGGTTACACTATCGAATTCCGTGATGCTTTTGCGCGACTCCACCAACGCATCCATCTCGTCTTTTGGCAAGCCGTACACTTTACCCAACTCGCGGATGATGGATTTCCCCTTGAATGTTGACATGGCTCCGAGCAGGGCGGTATGCTTGCGGCCATATCTCTTGAAAATGTACTCCAATACTTCGTCGCGTTCCTTCCAAGAATAATCAATATCGAAATCAGGTGGCGACTTCCTCTTGGGATTCAGGAAGCGCTCAAAATAAAGATCGAGTTCGATGGGGTCCACATCCGTGATGCGCAGGCAGTACGCCACGATGCTGTTGGCTCCACTACCCCGCCCTACATGGTAAAAATTGCGCGACATGCTATAGCGAATGATGTCCCAGGTAATGAGGAAATAAGATGAGAATCCGAGTTTGTCAATGATCTCCAACTCGTGCCGTATGCGCCGAATCGCCTCCTTGTGGTTCTTGCCGTATCGATACGAAAGTCCGTCCCATGCGAGTTTTTCAAGCAACAGTTTATCATCGTACGCGCTTCCAGTGAAGGTCTTTCTATTCTTGACCGACTTGAAATCGAACGAAAAGGAACAATCCGACAGCAGGTTTTTCGTGTTGCGAATCACTTGCGGGATGGATGCGTAGCAACTTTCAATTTCGCTTGCGCGGATGAATTTCTCGGATGGATGCGCAAGCATATCCGGCTCGAGCTGCGACAGTAGGATATTGTTCTCGATAGCACGTAAGTGCCGATGCAGGTCATATCCATTATCATCCGCAAACGTAACTGGCTGCAGGATGACTCCGTTTTCGATCAAATAATCGGATTTGGATGAGGAGCGAAGCTTGTTTATCTCGCGTATGGCGATGCCGGCGAATTCGTTATCACATACTCGTCCTGCAGGAAATCGCTGCAGCGGATAAATCACATAGCATTGCAGAAAGCGCGGTGCGCGATCAGGGTATGGCTCACCTGACGCGTTATGCTCTGTGATGAACTCGTTGATTTCACGAAAGCCATCGTTGTTGCGAGCGGCCAACACATAAAGCAACTCATTACCGTTCCTGATTTCAGCACCCGCAACAGGCTTCACACCTACCTTCCAGCACGACTCAGTAAAATCAGGGATGCCGGAAGTGTTATTGATATCGGCCAGCACCATGGTCTCATGTCCTGCATCCAATGCAAGCGCAGCCAGTTCCTCGATGGGAATGGTGCCGTAGCGGAGAGAGAGGTTGGATTTGAGAATGGGCATGGTGACTAGTCATTGGTCATTGGTCATTGGTCATTAGGGGAATTTAATTAGTTAATGAGGGAAAGAACCTAGTTAATGTCTGAAATGAGTAGAAATACCATTTTTATATTGGCGAAAAAATTACAAGAACAAATACCGTATGGGCAAATCACTTTTAGAAAACCTGGAAGTCTATAAAATAGCAAATGAAATAGGAGATAATGTTTGGAATCTAGTCGAAGGATGGAGCTGGTTTGCCAAGGAGACCTTGGGTAGGCAGATTGTAAGAAGTGCTGATTCGATTTCATTTAACATTTGCGAAGGATATGGCCGATATTATTATAAGGAAAAGAAACTTTTTTACTATTATGCTAGAGGATCATTGTATGAAATGCAAGAAGGGCTTAGAAAGGCTTTGAATCGAAATCTTATAAGTAAAGAAGCTTTCGATTGTCACAACAAAATGACCGAAGACCTATCTATTAAACTTAATGCATTTATCAACTCCGTAGGGGGAACTTGATCCATTAACCTTTACAGCCTTGAACCCCATCCTAAACACCCCAATGACCAATGGCAAGTGACAAGTTATCGTCAATCGTCAATTGTAAATCGTCAATTGTAAATCGTCAATCGTCAATCTTTAATTGTTACTTTCCTACTGCCCTTACCACAGCTCCTTCGCCGAAGCGGTTTTTGATTCTGTCGATGGCTTGGTAGAGGTTAACCATTTCGGTGGTGTCTTCGAATAGGTTGATTTGCGGATGACCTTGCACGAGGTGGCTCAATCGAACGCCAACCAGTCGGATCATCATGCGTCGCTCGTATAGTTTCTTGAATAGTTCACGGGCGCGGGCGATGAGTACATGGTCGGATGCGGTATATGGGATTCGCATTTGTGTGGTGTGTGTATCGAAGTTTGCATAGCGGATTTTGACGGTTATACAGGAAGCAAGTTTTTGTTTTTTACGCATCGTGTAACAAAGCTCCTCCACCATCGTGACCAACAGCTCGTTGATCATGACGATATCGAATGTGTCTTTTTCGAAAGTGCGCTCGGTACTGATGGATTTCCGTTCGTGATACGGCACAACGGGCGCGTTATCGATACCGTTTGCCTTCTCCCATATGCTACGCCCGTTTTCACCGAGCACCCGCACCATCATCTCCACAGGCATTTTGCTGAGTGTTTCAATGATGGCGATGCCCATGTTACGCAACAGCTGATAGGATTTTTGTCCGAGCATGGGGATTTTATTAATCGACAACGGATTCAGGAACGGTCGCACCCGCTCGTATTCCACCTGGAGTTGCCCAGACGGTTTGGCTTCATTGGTTGCGATTTTGGAAACGGTTTTGTTGGGCGATAGTCCGAGCGACATAGGCAGTCCCGTTTCCCGGATGATACGCTCACGCAATTCGGTAGTCCATTTCAGTGTCCCATGGAAGCGGTCCATACCGGTAACATCTATATAATGCTCATCGATGCTGGCTTTCTCATATAAAGGTGCGGCGTCATCAATGATATCTGTAACCATGCTGGAGTATTGGCTATAAACTTCCATATCGCCACGCACGATGATGGCATCAGGACAAAGCATACGGGCCATTTTCATCGGCATGGCGGAACTGACTCCGTATTTACGCGCCTCATAGCTGCAACTGGCTACAACGCCGCGATCGCTATTACCACCTATTAAAATAGGCTTGCCGATAAGCGATGAATTCCTAAGCCGCTCTACGGATACGAAGAACGAATCAAGGTCGAGGTGGATGATATGACGAGACATTTGCGATGGACGATTTACAATTTACGATTGACGATTTACGATTTACGATTTGCACCGTGACCGCTGAACTTGTCAATTGTAAATTGTCAATTGTAAATCTTCTTGATATTATAACAATCATTTTTATGACTACATTATAATCATTAAAAGCGAAAAGTGTAATGTTTTTTTGAATAAAAAAATTCAATCATCGGAAAGACAGGGAGAAAAGTTGGCGGGAGCAGTACCAGAAAGCAGTTGCAGTTGCAGTAGCAATTGCAGTAGCAGAAAAAGTAGCGGGAGGCGGGAGGCAGTAGCAGAAAAAGTAGCGGGAGGCGAGAGCAGTAACAAAACGACACTTGTTACCCTTCGACCGATAACTATCGGTCCGATAGCTATCGGACAGGCTCAGGGCGGCGCTTGTCACATATAACTTGTTACATGTACCTTAAATAATAGAATTTAAAAAGCTGACAATCAATATTGTTTAATATTTTTTAAGATTAGTTAAACAATATGAATAAAGGTGTGTTTATGAGTTCAAAATCCTTAAACAACCACTAACCCTTTAAAAACAAAATCATGAAAAAATTAGCAAAAATGTTTGCGTTCAGCGCAATGATTGGAATGTCGCTCTTTATGGTAAGCTGCAGCAAAGACGATGCAACTGCACCAAGCGCACAAACGAGTGAATTGAAAAACGGTGCTCCAGCACCAGGTACTGATCCGATTGCGGCGATTGCTATCAATGCTGGATTTTCTGAATTGGTTTCTGCCTTGACTTATGTAGATGGTGAGTTGAACACCGGCCTTGTAGATCTTTTCTTGAATGGAACAGACCAGTACACCGTTTTCGCTCCAACCAATGCTGCATTCCAAAACTTGTATAGCGCATTAGGTGTAAGCCAAATTTCTGATCTTCCAGCTGAATTGGTACGCGATGTATTGTTGTACCACGTAGTAGAAGGTCGCCGCGCAGCTAACAGCGTAGTTCCAAACAACGGAACCAGGAACATTTCCACCTTGTTGGGCGTAAACTTCACTGTGAATAATCAAGGTCAGATCACTGCAGTAGGTAACACTGCAAATATCACTGCTGCAAACATTTCGGCTTCAAATGGTATCATCCACGTGATTGATGCTGTAATCCTGCCGATCAACTAATATTAGATTAACTTATTTAAAGAGGCAATCCATTAGGGTTGCCTCTTTTTTTATGCTTAACGCTAAGCGTGATCCACATATCGTCGCGAACCACCAATGCAACTGAAATCCATTTTTTGATATTTTTACAATCATTTTGTAGATTTAATTACAATCATTATATTTGAGCCGAAATCAAAACAAAGTCAATATGTATTTCCCAGGCAACATCAAACTGCTCCGTAAAAGAAGGAACCGCACGCAGGACGTCGTGGCAGGTGAACTCGGCTTCAGCCGATCCACGCTGAACAGCTATGAAAACGGCATTGTGGTAACCCAACCATCGAAGCGCTCATAGGTTTCTCGAAATACTTCAAGGTATCGATAGACACCCTGGTAAAAGTTGATCTGACTTCACTATCCGAAAGTCAGCTCTCGGAATTGGAGCGTGGTTATGATGTTTACGTAACAGGCGCCAAACTTCGCATACTAACTTCCACCGTTAACGCCGATAATGAGGAAAACATCGAAGTGGTACCACTGAAAGCCAAAGCAGGTTATACTGCAGGATATAATGATCCTGAATACATCAACAAGCTACCCGTATTCCAACTCCCATTCCTTTCACGTGAAAGAAAATACAGGGCGTTTCAGATTGATGGCGACTCTATGCTACCTATACCACATGGATCTTGGATCATCGCCGAGTTCGTGCACGATTGGCGGGATGTGAAGGATGGAAGCGCCTATATCGTTGTAACTCGGGAAGACGGACTTGTTTTCAAGGTTGTATATAATCAGCTACGTAAACAGAAGAACTTCCTGCTGAGGTCACTGAATGCCGCATACGAGCCCTACGAGGTTCCGGTGAATGAAGTTGTGGAGATGTGGAAGTTCATTAATTATATAAGCAGCGATTTACCAGGCCCTGAATCCACACAAGATCAGCTAAGCAAATTGGTGATGCAACTGCAGAGCGACATTTCTCAAATCAAGGCCAGCGCAGGTGGAAAAAAGAAACAGCTGCCTTAAAATAAAAGACAAGGTTTACTCAATCAATGGTCGCGCTGATACCGCGATCCAAAAGCGCCTCGCACATAGGACGCAACTCATCGAACTCGCCTTCTTTTACAGAGCATTTACCTTTGTAGTGTATGATGATGGAGCATTGCTCCGCCTGATGCCTATCGTGACGACAAACTTTCATCAGGGATTCGATCACGAAGTCGAAAGTATTCACATCGTCGTTAAATACAACCAAATGGTGTGAAGGCGCTTCTTCTACATCGATTGCAACATCTTCCTCCTCAAGCGGTCTTGCATTATATAAGTTGTGCATGAGCGGATCCATGTCACAAAAATAACAAACACAAGTAAGGAAATCAGTATGAAAACTACGAACTAGACTGCTTTTTTCTAAGAGCCAAAACTTTGGATTCAGTGCCGCTAAGCAATCGCTCGATGTTTTTTTGGTGAGTTACGAAGACCAAAACACACACGGCCATGGCAAAAATATTGACTGAAGGGATTGTCTCCCCCATCACCAGCATCATCACAAAAGGATAAGCCAAAGCGGAACAAAGTGATCCAAGTGAAACAAAGCCCGACAACAAGAAAACAAACAAAAAAACAGTCGAGCAAATCAATGCCGCTATTGGATTCAACCCGATCAGAATGCCTAGCATTATGGCCACTCCCTTCCCTCCCCTAAATCCGGCAAAGACCGGAAAAATATGACCTGCTAAAGCGGCAATACCCAAGATAAGTTTGAAATTGACATACTGTTGCGAGGAAGGGAGATATTCACCTGATACATAGGCAAGTTGAAGTGCCAGATACCCTTTAAGTATATCCATTAATAAAACAACGGTTCCAGGCCCTTTGCCCAATACCCTGAACACATTCGTGGCACCGGCATTTCCACTTCCGTGCTCACGAACATCAATACCATAGAATGACTTTCCAATCCAAACGGCAGAAGGAATAGAGCCAATCAGATAGGCCAAAATTACATACCCAATGTGCTCAAAGCTGTATACCATATCGAGTCAAAAATAGTCAAAAACAATAATCTAAGTTTAGTCACGATTCTCAATTCGACGAATGAATTCATGCTTTTTGCGTTCGGTGGAAAGCAAATATTGATATGGTGACTTCCCTCCTTTTTCATCTGCCACGCGCTTCTCGGGCTTGGTATTGGTAATGATATCATTGAACTTGATATTGGATGAGATGGCCTGCATGACTCCTGGCGTATAATTGAAGTAGAACCATGTATTACCATCCAACTCCAAAAACAAGTGGAATGCATCTCCAGACCTCCGCCTGATAATTTCAAAATAACCTTTCATCATGCGGTTTACAGGTGTCTTACCGATATAACCAACTCCAATATCTCCAACGGACCTGAACGACAATGTCTCCTTAACCCATTTCAACTTTAAATCTGTAAGGAATATGGCTGACGATAACTCATCAGTTAGTCGTTTGGGCGCACCATACATTTCATTTTCCTCGATGAATTTCGCAGCCTTCTTGTCATCCAGGTAAACCCGAATTCCGTTTTTGAAAACCGCACGGTTGTCATTGGTAGCGGGTAGGTTTGAAAATGACAATATCAAATCCGTCATTTCCTTCAATGTTTCATTGCTGAAGAAAAAATCCAAACCTACCATCATATCTACTCGGAGTGTATCTTCAACCGGATTGTATTTGGCTTCTCCCGCTGCATTCATCTTAAATTGCCCGAAGTTGCTCCCTACGTCGATTTTCCCAGTTCCTGTGAATGAGCAATCGTCGTTGCTGAGTGAGAATGTATTCACCGAAGGCTTCGACTCCTCATCGTCCTTGCGTTTAGTTTTAACCTCAACAGTGGTATCGGGCAGTATTCGGAAATGGTTGGTTTGACTATCGAACATCAGCAATCCTTCGGCAGATATGATATCCTTATCGGTAGCGGAAGTTTTTCCTGAAAGGAATGTACCATAGACATTAGCGGAATCGCGGCTGAAACTAATAGTGCTATGCAGAGGCTCTCCGTTCTCGTTTTTAGGTGCTTTAACTGGAACCTTCACACCACGCGGATCGATTTCGGATGCAAAAGAAAACCAGTATTTGGTTAACGATTCGCAACCATGGTTGGCTCTTGCGAAACCAGTGAAAAACGGTCCAGGCCGTGGCGCATATATCCGCATTTTGCCTTTGTACTGAATGTTAGGACTTAATTGGAAATTCAAATCTTCAGCCACTTCACCATCCGCAAATGTTCTGTAGGCAGTGTCCACTCCGATATTCGTCAGCTTCAAAATATGCTTCGTTTTAAGTTGATCAACATACTCGTAACTTCCATCTCCCATGTAATTCCTGCGCGCTTTTATCCTGATAGTAGCATCGGAAATAACATGATACTTTGTAGCAGTATCTGCAATAACTTTCGCCTGCTTCAAAGGCTGAATGAGTGCATCAGTTCCGACGATAAGTTTGGAGCTATCAGGATAGACCTTGGCATCAGCCACAGCGATTTCCTTCACACCTGAGGCTCGAATAATGTAATCAGCCAAATTGTAAACTGCTTCTTCGGCAAACCATCGAAGAGAATCCTGTGCAGGATCGATCGAAATAAACTCTGCTCCAGGAATACCCATCTTGCTACCCTTTGAAGCGGTTTTATCTTCAAACAAAACATTCTTTTCATCCATCAACCACCTGAAACGATCGATGAAACACTTGTATTGATTGTACGGGAAAGTTACATAAGAGCCCAAACCATTTGAAATGAAATCACCATACCTGTTTTTGAGATCCACATAAGACTTCATGTTGGTTGTAGCCAAGGCGGGCCTTCCAGGATCTTCAGAATCCAAGACGAAATCACTTGTATCTGCTGTAAATACCGTCTCATTGTATTTGATCAGTTTTGAAACCAAGGCAGCCCTATCGAAAGATGCTTTTCCATTACCCGTCAATCCTTGAGCAGTTAGAATAAGCTTACCGTCTTGCTTGACTTGACCATCATAAACAATGAAATCAGAACTGGTTTTGGTGAGCAACATTTTATCTATAGCTGGCTGCCAATTCATATCCACTTGACTTCCCTTGCCAGGAGGAAAAACCACACCACCCGCAGTGCCTTTTGCTAGATCGAATTCAACTCCAGTAGCAGATGTAGAATCAGGGAAGAATGTATAGGATTTGGAAGTGGATGTAGATGTCAGGTACTTGATAATTCCCGAGCCCGTCAATCCTTGATTGTCTAATCGGATCTTCTCATAATACTGCCCTTTACCGCCATATGCGGCAAGACCAGCGGGCTGCAGTTCTTGCTTGAAGCCCAAAGAGAGGTCCTCCTGTATGGTAAGTGTTTCTTGAATATCCGGGAAAATACCGCCCGAAACCAATTTTCCTTGGAAGGACAATCCTGCGGCTGCAAAATTATCCAGACTATCTAGTGTGAAAGGATTCACTTGAAAATAGAATCTGTCGCGAGCATAAACCCCATTGTAAATTGAAGGTTTATCGTAATACACATATCCTGGTCCCTCGCTGGTGAATCTAGGGTATTCGGGACTTTTCTTTATGGATGACTTATTGTTGGGCCTATCTATTTCCAAATAACCTGTTAGATTTTGCAGTGCGCTTTGCAAGGCCACATTGGGAATCTGACCGTTTTCGTTAGGCTGAGTCCCGGGAATACGCATAGCCAAGGAATCAACGTTTTTCAACAAAATCTTAAAATCATTATACAAGAAGGTGAATTCCTTTCCACGAAAATCAAATCTGCCTGCACGAACTCTGCCGTTGAATGTGAAGTCGCGGTTCTTCTTCAATGTTAGTTGCTGGTCGGTAGGCTCAATATACACCCGTTGCGTATCGCTAAGCATCACCCGAGGCACGCCTTGCATATTGATATCGTAATTCAATAGATTGACGGTAGCATTTGAACGAGCGGAAATTTGGGATCCGAATTCGAGTATATCATAATCAGATTTGCCAGAATTAGCGCTGATGTAGTAATACAGCTTGTCTTTGATGATGGCTCGATCAGTGGTGGAATTATAAGTCAGGAACCCTTGAGAGCTAAGCGACATAAATAAACTCCTTATTTGGGTATCATTCATCTTTCGATGCGCAGCATAATCTTGCACACTGATGTCGCGACTTTGTATGGTTTCGGCAAATTGCTTAATGAGGAATAATGGATTAATATCCGCTATGCCCTGAATTCGTTGATATCGTTCTGCTCTGAAATACCCTTTAGATTCTAAAACCATTTTAACCTCCTCGCCTTGCGTGGTCATCTTAAGATCCATGATTGGATCATCAACCTTCCAAGTAAGTACATCGAAGTACATATCTACATTGTGGAACGAACTGACAAAAGGCGTTCCGATAGTGCGCTCTGAGGGACGTGTAATGGTAATAGTTTTATTTTCATTGATATATTTCATTTCAACACCTGGATGATACATGGAGTCCTTGTCAAAATAAAATGTTACAGAGGCGTTATCAGTGATGACACGTTCACGCCTAATTACAAAGCTTTGCGCCAAAGCAACTAGAAATGGAGTATTATTTCGTTTGAAGGTTAATGAAGCGGGATTGCTTCGGGTACCGGAACCGATCATCTTGGCTCCAAGCATAGCAAAACCACCTTTGTAGCTGGCATCCTTGATGAGCTCCTTAATTTCTAGATTGGTATTGTACGATCGAAACCGTGGATAAGAAGCACTGGTGGAATCGGCATTCGCCAAAAGCTTGTCGCTTAACTTGCCCAATAATGGCTGTTGAAAAACTTGCTTATTGTAAAAAGTGACTGAATCGGCATCATAATCGGAACCAGAGACATCAATGGAGTAACCTCCAAGATCTGCATACACTTGATCTTTGGGCAAGCCTGCTCGTTCCCAAGTAACACGACCTCCTTTGCCTATAAACTTTTTTAAAGTAGGATAAAAAACACCAGTAGTTCCAACAATTCGAGCGCTATCACCTTTAGAGATATAAACCAAATCAAATTGAGGGAAAACTACCTTAGGTATTGTGTCTTGTGAAAAG
>JBJTQS010000086.1:0-15592 GCA_046075765.1 Bacteroidota bacterium | reverse complement strand
CGGCGCAACCTGCCAGTGGGATGTGACAGGTACACAACCTGCACAACCTACCCTTGCTTGTTACCAATCGGCTACATTCAACGGCACAACCTGCCAGTGGGATGTGACAGGTACACAACCTGCACAACCTAGCTTGGCTTGTTACCAGTCAGCTACATTCAACGTCACCACTTGCCAGTGGGATGTGACAGGAACACAACCAGCACAACCTACTGCTGTTAATTGTTGGGATAACTACCAGTTCAACACCACCTCATGTTCTTGGGTGAACAACGGCTCACAGCCTGCACAGCCTACCGCTGTCAACTGCTGGGATAATTACGTGTTCAACACCACTTCATGCTCCTGGGTGAACACAGGAACTCAACCTGTAGCAGTAATCACCAACAATACAGGTACTAACACGCTGACTTGTGCCACTACGTCCATCAGCTTGACTGCCTCCGGTGGAGTAAGCTACCTGTGGAATAACGGTTCAACCAGTAACAACCTGATTGTTACATCTGCAGGTACGTATACAGTAACCATAACCGCAGCGAACGGTTGCACCGCATCGTCAAGTATTGTAATCAATAGCAACACAACTGCACCTACTGCTGGAATCATCAACAACAGCGGCACTTCCACACTTTCCTGCATCAACACTTCTATCAGTTTGACTGTCGCCGGAAGCGGAACTTACTTATGGAGCTCAGGGCAAACCACCGCTACAATCAGCGTTACAGTCCCTGGCACATACGCGGTAACAGTTACCGGTTCCAACGGATGTACGGCATCTGCATTTGTAATCATAGGAGGCAGCACAACTGCTCCAACAGCAGGTATCACAAACAACAGTGGCACATCCACACTCACATGCGCAACCACTTCTATCAACTTGACTGCAACTGGTGGTGGAACATATTTGTGGAACACGGGTGCTACCTCAGCTAACCTGAATGTGACAACAGCGGGTACTTACACCGTTACTGTTACAGGTGCTAACAGTTGTACTGCCTCATCGAGCATTGTTATCAATAGCGACACAAATGCTCCTATCGTTGGAATCACCAATAACACAGGAACGTCAACATTGACTTGTACCACAACCTCCATCAGCCTAACTGCTACCGGTGGTAACAGCTACCTATGGAACACTGGTGCAACTTCCGCTAATCTCAGTGTGAATGCCGCTGGAACATACTCTGTAACTGTAACTGGATCTAACGGATGTACTGCAACATCTGGTATTGTGATCAACAGCAATACAACAGCTCCGACAGTTGGAATCACCAATAACAGTGGAACATCTACCTTGACATGTACCACTACTGCAATTAGTTTAACTGCTACAGGAGGAACCAGCTATCTGTGGAACACTGGTGCCACAACAGCAAACATCAGCGCTACCTCAGCAGGAACCTACTCTGTAACTGTAACTGCAGCCAATGGATGTACATCCACTGCAAGTGTTGGAATCGGTGTGAACACTACGGCTCCTACAGCGTCAATCACAAACAACACTGGAACATCTTCCATCACTTGCTTGGTTCCGACCATCAGTCTGACTGCAAGCGGAAATGGTTCATTCTTGTGGAGTACAGGTGCTACCACTGCCAACATCAGTGTTACAACAGGTGGAACCTATGCAGTAACGGTGACTGGCTCTAATGGTTGTACAACAACGGCAAGTGTTGTAATCAACTCTAACAACAGTGCTCCTATTGCTGGAATAACCAACAACACAGGATCAAATACGCTTACATGCAGCATTTCATCCATCAGCTTGACTGCTACCGGTGGTGGAACTTACCTGTGGAGCACTGGAGCTACAACAGCTAACATAAGTGTGAACGCTGCTGGAACATATACGGTAACCGTTACCGGTGCCAACGGCTGTTCTGCTTCGTCTAGCATCGTGATTAACACCAACACTTCCGCACCTCAGGCGTTCATTTACGCATCCGGATCCACAACATTCTGTCAAGGTGGAAGTGTTACTCTAACTGCTAGTTCTGCGGGAACAGGTGGATCATACCTATGGAGCAACGGAGCAACAACACAAGCAATTTCTGCTACTACTAGCGGAAGCTACGTTGTAACCGTTACATACTCTAACGGATGTAAGTCCACATCAGCTGCTGCTACTGTAACAGCTACTCCTTTCGTAAACACTTCTGTAACGATTACTTCCAACGCACCTGCAACCACCACAGCCACTACTAGCATTACTTTCACGGCAACACCTGTAGGTGGTGGACAATCACCCATATATCAGTGGAAGAAGAATGGCGTTAATGTGGGTACGAACAGCGCAATCTACACCAATAACGCATGGGTGAATGGCGATGTGGTGAATGTAGTGATGACCAGTAGTGCACCTTGTGCAAATGGAAGTCCTGCTACTTCAAACAGTATCACTATAAATGTATCCGGACCTGTGGCGAAGTATCTTGTGGTTGATATCACAGCCAACCGCGCTTACTACTACACAAGTACCTGGACATTCATCACCAGCAATCCGTTGTCGACTACAATTCTGAATGGAGTTACCAATGCAGAAGATGTTGTATCTACTGGAGGTGCAGTCTATGTGTTGGATGGAACTAACAAGACAGTGTACAGAAGTACTGCAGCAAACACAGCATCTACACAATCGAAGACGTTGCGCACCAACACCGGCCAGGCCCTTGGTAACCTGGTGAAAGGTATGGCCATCAAAGGCGACTCGCTGTACATAGCTGATCAGTCGAAGAAATCGGTATTCCGCTACTCGTTGTCGGCAATGTTTACCGGTGCTGGAACAACCTTAAACGCAGCACAAGAAATTGCATTACCTACTGCAGTCAGCAACTTGGAGGCCATTGCTATCGACAACACAAGCTTGTATGTTCTGAATAATGGAACAACCAAGAACTTCTATCGTTATACCCTAGCTGGTTCTGCAAACGGAACTTCACGTCCTTTGCGTACCAACACCGGTGCCGCCCTATCTAAGGTCACTGGCGCCGTGTTGGATGGAAACACCATGTGGGTAACTGATAACGGATTGGATCGCTCATTGTCTTATGACTTGTCGCAGTTATTCTTGGGAACTACCAACATCAATGCAACCACAATTAACGTACTGAACTCCGGTAACCTGAACAGCACCGGTATCACCATTGTAAGCAACACCACCACCATCCGCTTGGCTGAAGAGGGAACTATGCCAGCAATTCAAACTACCGATGCGGAACAGACATTGAGTGTGAAGGCCTATCCGAACCCAACCAGTGGATTGTTCAATGTGTTGGTGGATGGATTGAACAGCAATGAGCCATGCGAAATCCGCGTGGTTGACATGACCGGACGTGTGACTGCCCAGCGCACCATCGAGCAGGGAGTGAATACCACAGAGCCAACGTTTGATCTTTCAGGATTCAAACCCGGTCTTTACATGATAGTGATAGACCAAAGCGATGTTCGCCAAACGGTGAGAATCGTGCTTCAGTAATTATCATTTTAAACAACTACAACGGCGACTTCAGCAATGAGGTCGCCGTTTTTTATTGAGCGCAAAAAGGAACTTCGTAAACTGCGTCATCCGTTTTCTATAATGGGGAACACTGATCTAACGGATAGCCACGGATAAACACTCATTAAATCTTCGTCATAAATTAAATCCGTGCAAATCCGTTCAATCTGTGTCATCCGTGTTCAAAAATGGGGAACACAGATTATACGGATAGCCGCGGATAATCGCGGATTACATCATTGCCACAAATCAAATCTGTGCAAATCCGTTGAATCTGTTTTATCCCTGTTCACAAATAGGGAACACTGTTCTAACGGATAGCAACGGATAATCGCAGATTAAATTCGTTTACTACTATTTACCAATGACTAATGACCAATGACTACTTGCCCTGAGTTCATCGAAGGGATGACTAATGACCATTTCCCTCCCTCCAATTCCTTAACTTCGAACCTCAATGGACAACAAACCTGCCATTTGCATAGGAGCAGCGCTGGTGGATCAGATTTTCACTGGAAACTCTGCCATTGAGGCCAGCACAAGCAACCCCTCCACCCTATTTAAAAGCCCGGGTGGTGTGGCGCGGAATATTGCATCGCATTTGGCAAGACTCGACCACCATGTTGAATTGATTTCACACATCGGCAACGATACCTCAGGAGATTGGTTATTCAAGAAGTGCACAGATGCTGGCATCAAAATGGATCTTGTTGTGCGAACGGAAAAACCCACGGGCTGCTTCACAGCCATCAATCAGCCGAACGGCGAATTATTCGTGGGCGCATCCGTATCGGCATTGGAAACGGAACTTACTTGCGAATATCTAATTGGTAAGTCAGATATCCTTCGCGAAGCGCGACTAATAGTCTTGGATTGCAATCTGCATCCGGATACCATCCATTGGATATTGAATTTCGCACAAGAAAATAAAGTCCCTTGCATCATTGAGCCTGTGTCTGTTTCGAAGGCGAAAAAACTCAGCCATGCGAACTTGTCACACACTTTAATGATTTCACCTAACGAGATTGAATTGTGTGCGATTGCAGATACCATTGATTTGGAAGATGCCATAGAAAAGGTTCATGGTCGCGGACTGAAATTCTTATGGATGCGATCGGGCGCCAAAGGATCTACGATATACAGTCGTAATGGAAAAACACATCTCCATGCCCCGAAAGTAGCCACGCAAGACTCAACTGGTTGCGGAGATGCCGCCTTGGCGGGATGGATTCACGGATGGCTGATGGGTGCTAACCTTGAAGATTGTTTGAAATATGGGCACACCCTTGCGGGGATGGCGATTTCCACCAATGGAGCCGAGCTGCCACAATTGAATCGAACTACATTGAACGAAGCATTTGAAGAATTTTGATACGAACATGAATCCATTCCTACATATCCATCCAGAAGTACAAGATGCGTTACATAACAACAAACCCGTTGTTGCACTTGAATCCACCATCATTGCGCATGGCATGCCTTATCCACAAAATGTGGAAACAGCTCGTGAGGTGGAATCCATCGTAAGAAATCAAGGTGCCACACCTGCAACCATTGCTATTCTGAATGGAAAACTTTGTGTGGGACTTAACGAACAACAACTGGAACAGCTAGGCAATTCAAAAGATGTTTGGAAAGTAAGCATCCGCGACATGGCTTATGTTGTGAGTAACAAACTCGCTGGAGCAACCACTGTTGCTGCCACTATGCGTGTTGCATCGGAAGCGGGTATTCGCATTTTTGTAACGGGCGGCATCGGCGGCGTACACCGAGGCGCTGAAAACACTATGGACATATCTTCCGACCTAACGGAGATGTCACGGACGAATGTGGGAGTTATATCTGCCGGAGTAAAATCCATCTTGGATATCGGACTCACACTCGAGTATCTCGAAACGCTCGGTGTACCGGTAGTAACATACGGCCAAAATGATTTCCCCGCATTCTATTCAAGAAAAAGCGGATATAAGAGTCCGCTGCAAATGAATACCCCAGCAGCAATCGCCCAAATGCTTCATGCCAAATGGTCGATGAACTTGGAGGGCTCTGTACTCATAGCAAATCCAATCAGCGAAGCTGATGAAGTACCTTTTGAGGTGATGGAAAAACACATTCATCAAGGATTAGAAGATGCCAACAAAGCCGGCATCAGCGGCAAGCAAACTACGCCGTTCCTTTTAAAACGAATTGCTGAAATCACAGGAGGCAATAGTTTGAAATCGAATATTGCGTTGGTGAAGAACAATGCTGTACTTGGAGCACTTGTTGCGAAGGAATTGGTGGTGGGTGGTGAGTAGTGAGTAGTGGTACCACCTACCACATACCACCTACCACCTACCACCTCACTTACCCAACTATTCACTAACTTCGCAAATCCCCTAAAAATGGGCTGATTGTGAAGGATTTTACGGAGAAAATAGAGGTTTTGGGTGCCCGGGTGCACAATTTGAAGAATGTGGACCTTGAATTTCCGCGTGAGAAACTCGTGGTGATCACGGGGTTAAGCGGAAGCGGAAAATCATCGCTGGCCTTCGACACCATTTATGCCGAGGGACAACGCCGATACATGGAGACCTTCTCAGCCTATGCCCGAAGCTTTTTGGGCAACATGGAACGGCCTGATGTGGATAAAATCTCCGGACTCAGTCCCGTTATCAGCATCGAACAAAAAACCACCGGCACCAATCCACGATCCACGGTAGGTACCATCACGGAGATATACGACTTTCTGCGATTGCTTTATGCACGAGCCGGCGAAGCCTTCAGCCATGTTACTGGCGAGAAAATGGTGAAGCTTTCAGATGATCAAATCATCAAGCTCATTATCGAACAATTCCGCGGAAAAAAAGTGGCGTTCCTTGCCCCTGTAGTGAAAGGGCGTAAAGGACATTACCGTGAGCTTTTTGAATCCATCATGCAATCAGGATTTCTGAAAGTACGCATCGATGGCGAAGTGAAAGAGGTGAAGAAAGGATTGCAAGCTGATCGTTATAAAACTCACGACATCGAAATCATCATCGACCGTATTACCATTGGTGACGAGCAATTGTCGCGTATTACCGATTCGGTACGCATTGCCATGAAACATGGTAAAGGATCTATGATGGTTTGGGAAGAGGATGACGAGCAGGTGAGGCACTATTCTCAGCATTTGATGTGTCCTACATCTGGCATATCGTATAACGAACCTGCTCCAAACACTTTTTCATTCAACTCTCCTTATGGAGCTTGCACGAGATGTAATGGATTGGGTACCGTGCCTGAGATCGATATCAATAGCATCATTCCCGATCGCTCCGTGAGCATCAAATCCGGAGGAATAGCCCCGTTGGGTTCTTACAAGGACTCTTGGGTTTTTGCACAAATCCAATCCATCGGAAGGAAATATGGTTTCACGCTGGCTACTCCCATCAAAGACATTCCAGAAGAAGCTCTTGGAATCATCCTTTACGGCTCTGATGAAGTATTTCAAGTAAGTCGCGAATACCGCAAAGGAGACTCGCACCAGTATGCGGTAGCCTTCGAAGGCATTGTGAGTTTCATCAGCAATCAGATAAACGAGAGTTCATCCGCATCGTTAAAAAAGTGGGCTGATGGATTCATGCACGCTGTGCAGTGTCCCGTTTGCAAAGGAAGTAGATTGAAATTGGAATCGCTGCAATTCAAGATCGGCAACAAGCATATTGCTGAGCTTGCGCAGATGGACATCATCCAATTGGAGACTTGGATCAACGGATTGGAAAAGAAGTTGAACAAACGCCAGCAGCAAATCGGTCACGAGGTATTGAAAGAGATCCGCAAGCGTATCCGTTTCCTCTTAGAAGTTGGACTCGACTACCTCACGCTCGATCGTACGTCCAAGAGTTTATCGGGCGGAGAATCGCAACGCATTCGACTTGCTACACAGATCGGATCGCAGTTGGTGGGTGTGTTGTATATTCTTGACGAGCCGAGTATCGGTTTGCATCAACGCGATAATGTGAGGCTCATCAATTCGCTGCGTGAGCTACGCGACTTAGGTAATTCGGTGATAGTAGTGGAGCATGACCGCGAAACCATTATGTCGGCCGACCATGTGATTGATCTGGGACCAGGTGCTGGAACACACGGCGGAAAAATCGTTGCCGAAGGCACTCCTGAGCATATCCTTAAAAGCGATTCTCTGACGGCGCAGTATTTGAATGGCACCATAGAGCTACCCGATTCCAAATTACGCAAAGGAAACGGCAAGGTATTGTCGCTCTACGGCGCCAAAGGACATAATCTGAAAGATATCAATGTGCATTTCCCATTGGGAAAGCTCATTTGCGTGACAGGTGTGAGCGGTAGTGGTAAATCGTCGCTCATCAACGAAACCCTCTACCCTATTCTGAGTCATCACTTCTATCGCTCTACAGTAAAGCCTTTGCCTCACAAATCGGTGCAAGGCATTCAGCATATCGATAAAGTAATCGAGATCGATCAATCACCCATTGGTCGAACGCCACGCAGCAATCCCGCCACCTATACAGGAGTGTTCAGCGATATCCGCAATCTGTTTGCGCAATTGCCCGAATCAAAAATCCGAGGGTATCCTCCCGGATGGTTTTCTTTCAATGTGAAAGGTGGCAGATGCGAGACTTGCCAAGGTGCAGGCATGCGGGTGATAGAAATGAATTTCCTCCCCGATGTGTATGTCCACTGCGAAAGTTGCAACGGCAAACGCTATAACCGCGAAATCCTCGAGGTGCGTTATCGTGGTAAATCGATTAACGATGTATTGAACATGAGTATCGAGGAAGCCGTTGACTTCTTCTCTAACATGCCCAATATCCATCACAAGATCTCCACCATCAAAGAAGTGGGCTTGGGATACATCACGCTCGGACAGCAATCGACTACCTTGTCGGGAGGTGAAGCACAGCGCGTGAAACTTGCTACAGAACTTTCCAAAAAAGACACGGGTAATACCTTTTATATATTGGATGAGCCCACCACCGGCTTACATTTCGAGGATGTACGCATCCTGCTGGAGGTGCTTTCGAAACTCACCGACAAAGGCAACACCGTTGTGGTGATTGAGCACAACATGGATGTGATCCGTTGCGCCGACCATATCATCGACATCGGCCCCGAGGGCGGTAGTCGAGGTGGTGAACTGGTTGCCGAAGGCACTCCTGCTTCCATCATGAAAAACCCGAAGAGTATCACGGGCGAGTACTTGAAGCGGGAGATTGAGGCTATTAAGGCAGCGAAACGGTAAGTAAAACTAGTCATTAGTCATTTGCTTTCGGCGAGGACCCCCCGCCCCCCTTCCGAAACCTTTTCCATCCTTTTCAGTATAAGCTCAGGTGAAAAAATCCCTTGATAAACAACGGATTGTAAAATACTGACTAACAACACATTAAAACTATGGAAGAGAAGCTCGTCACCATCCTTTTGGTTGAAGACGATGCCGTTGACGTGATGAACGTACAGCGGGCATTCAAAAAAAACAACATTAAGAATCCATTGGCAGTGGCTGGAAACGGCTTAGAGGCATTAAACATGCTTCGCGGCGATGAAGGTTATGAGAAAATAACCCCTCGCCCACAGATCATCCTATTGGATTTGAATATGCCCAAAATGAACGGCATGGAGTTTCTAAAGGAACTACGCCAAGATCCGGAACTACGTTCCATCAGTGTGTTTGTGATGACTACCTCCAACGATGATCGAGACCGCATTGATGCCTACGATTTGAATGTGGCAGGTTATATTCTCAAACCCGTATCATTTGAAAAATTCGTTAGCGCCGTATCCATACTAAGCAGCTACTGGAAGCTTTGTGAACCATTAGAAATACCATCATGCTTCAGCAAAAACTGAAAATATTAGTTATAGACGACGAGGAGCTCGACCGCATGGCGCTTATGCGCTCCGTGCGTAAATCGGGTTTTGACGCCGATGTGTTTGCAGCCGCCAACGAGACCGAAGGCTTGGTGGCGCTTCAAGAACATGAATTCGATTGTGTTTTCCTCGACTACAATTTGACAAATTCCACAGGAATCGATTTCCTGCAACAGCATCGCACCTTACTGAGCGGAGCACAAGTAATCATGGTTACCTCGCAAGGCGATGAGAAGCTCGCCGTAGATGCAATGAAGCTGGGAGTTTGTGATTACATGCCTAAGAACATGGTCAATCCGGATGGCATTGCACAAAGCTTGCGTTATGCATTACGCTTGCGCGATGCCGCTAACCGCAATCGAAAAATCCAGGAAGAATTATATCAATCCGAACGCCGTTTGGATGCCGTGGTTGATAAATCACAAATCCTACTCTTCGCTGTTAACAGTCGACGCGAGTACACCATGTTCCGTGGACATTGTGCCAGTACATTGGGCATCGATCCAAATTTGATGATTGGTCAATCCGTAAATGCAACATCCCACCTATTCCCTCTAATCGAAGAGTTCTTTGAAGCACTCAACACCGCAAACCAGCACACCGCCATTATAGACACGGGCGATTTGCATTTGGATGTGACTTGCTTTAAGCAACAAACAGAAGGTGAAGAGGGATTTGCGATCATGGGAATTGCTACAGATGTTACTGAGCTCAAAAAGAATGAGCAAAAACTCATGAACGACCTATCTCTTGCCCGTGAAACGGAAAAAGTGAAAGAACGCTTCATGGCCAATATGAGTCACGAAATACGAACGCCAATACATGGCATCATGAGTCTAACCAATATCCTGACTCGTTCAACAACCGACCCGGAGTATCTGAACTATTTGAATGCGGTTAAGAAATCGGCCGACAGCCTTTTGGTAATCGTAAACGACATCCTCGACATATCCAAAATAGAGGATGATAAGATGACCTTTGAAAACACCGTCTTCAATTTGCGAGAAGCCATGAATTCATCATGCGAGCTATTCCGGTTGAAGGCCGAAGACAAAGGAGTCGAATTCCATAAACAGTTCAGTCCGGAAACCCCCACCTATGTAAAAGGTGACCCCACGCGTTTAGGACAAATTGTGAACAACCTGGTGAACAATGCCGTTAAGTTCACCTCATCAGGATCTGTTACTGTATCCATTGAAACGGTGGAATCAAACGCATCCTTCACCATGGTGAAGTTCAAAGTGAGTGATACCGGCATCGGCATACCGAGCGATAAAATCGATTCCATATTCGAAAAATTCACTCAGGCGGGTGATGATATCACACGAAAATTTGGCGGCACCGGACTGGGTCTAAGTATTGCCAAGCGACTTACAGAATTGCAAGGCGGTATGATGACGGTTGAAAGTAAATTCGGCCAAGGCACAACATTTACCTTCAGCATATCGTTTGAAATTCCCGCAGACCATGAGATACCGGTTGAAGAAACTTTAACTGATACCACATTCGATACGACATTAGAAGGCATCAAGGTATTGGTGGTTGAGGACAATGACATCAACCGATTGGTGATTAACAGGATGCTGAAGGATTTACACATCCAAGCAGAACACGCCAACAATGGTTTGGAAGCCTTGGACATGATCCGTCAGAAAGCTTATGATTTGGTGCTGATGGATATTGAAATGCCCGTGATGAACGGATACGACTGTGTGCGTGAACTACGAAGCATTCCAAATGAAAGGATCGGGAAAATTCCTGTGATTGCCATGACGGCACATGCCAGCAAAACAGAACAGGACAAGTGTATGGAATGTGGCGTGAACGAATATATATCTAAACCATTCAATCCAGAAGAATTGAAAAGTAAAATTGCCCAAATGATGGGTCGCAAAGACACGGTGGCCATCATGAATGTTAAAAAAGAGCGCATCACCAATCTCGATTACTTGAAGATGCTTTCAGATGATAGCGAATCGTTTTTCCGCGAATTCATTGAGCTCTTCCTGCGTAACACTCCAGAGACATTGGCTGATTTGCGCAAGCAAACGGACTTACAATACTGGGAAGGTGTTAGACAGGCCGCACACAAGGTAAAACCTTCACTCAATTACATGGGCATGAAAGAAGCCGCTGCAATTGCCGCCGATGTTGAAAAATGCGCCAAGGAATTATCCGGCCTCAGCCAGATACCTGATAAAGTGAAACAACTTTGCTTGGCTTGCGATGTAGCCTACACCGAACTGCAAACCGAAATCAATAACCTGAAATAATCATGGCACGCATATTCATTGTTGAAGACGATTTGACCGTTGCAGCCATGTTGCGACACAGTATCGCTTCACAGGATCACGAAATAATGCACTTCACAAACGCAGAGGATTGCATAGGCAATATGGGACTGCGACCCGACATCGTATCCATCGACTACAATTTGCCTGGCATGAATGGCATCGAATTGATGATGCGCGTGAAGGAAATTGACCCAATGGCTATGGTTATCTTAGTGTCGGGCCAGGAAACACGCGAGGTGATTGTGGATGCTTATAGAAAGGGCGCATCGGATTACATCATCAAGAATGAAAGTCTGAATGCCAACTTCGCCAATGCCATAGACAACCTGGCGGCTAACGTACGCTTACGCAAAGAGGTGGAGGTGCTGCGCGAACAAATCATCGACCGCCACAAATACTCCAGCATACTTGGTAACAGCCAAGCGATTTTAAAAGTGCTTAAGCTGATGCAAAAGGTGGAGAAAAGCAACATCATGGTGCTGATTACCGGTCAGAGCGGCACTGGCAAGGAGCTGGTCGCAAAGGCGCTTCACTACAACTCCAATAGGGCTAGAAAACCTTTTATTACTGTGAATATGGGTGCTATTCCTGAGGACTTGGTTGAATCGGAGTTATTCGGTCACGAAAAGGGAGCCTTCACAGATGCCCGTGATCGACGGATCGGAAAGTTTGAAGAAGCCAACGAAGGAACCATCTTCCTCGATGAAATCGGCGAGATGACCTTGCATCTGCAATCCAAACTGCTACGCGTTCTGCAAGAAAAGGAAGTCACCCGTATTGGCTCTAATAAAACCATCAAACTCGACTTCCGTATGATTGCCGCAACCAACCGCAATCTGGCTAACGAGGTGAAAGAAGGTCGCTTTCGCGAAGATTTATTCTACCGTATTCAAGGATTCTTGATACACCTTCCACCACTTGAGGAACGCGGCGACGATGTTATCCTATTGGCTAAGAACTTCCTATCGGATTTCTGCCTCAATAACCGCATGAACCAGCCAGAGTTATCTCGTGAAACCATATCATTCATGCTCAAGTATAAGTGGCCTGGTAACATCCGTGAACTAAAGGCTGTAATTGAAAGAGCAGCGGTATTGTGCGAAAACAATACCATAACTCCTGAGGATCTGATGTTTGTAACAGCATGAAAAAGTCAAACAAGAAACCTGGCTTAAGGAACCGGACTAGGCAACGTCAACGCATTCGCATGCGTGTGGTTATTGCCGTTGCTTCGTTTGCAACCATGCTGAGCACCATGCTTATCTTGTATTTCCAGCTTTACAAAAAGGAAGAATCTTTCGCCAAAGAAATCATCTTACAAGAAAATGCCCTTCCAACAGATAGCAAATTGGAGGCGCCTATGGTAGCTCCAGTTGATACCAACCAACGGAATGGCGTTCGATTCAAGGTGGCTAAAGAAATACCTAAAACCGTTTATTGATTCGAGTGAAACTAACCCTTAGAAATAGCATTAAAAACACAAAGCCAAACATCTTGCTGTTGGCTGGTTTGCTGTTTTCATTTTCATCATGGGCCGTTACAACTAAAACAGCCTTACGCTCCGGAAATTTCTCTGACCCCACCCTGTGGTCACCTAATGGTATTCCGAGCAATGGCGATAACATCACCATTGGCAATGGTAGAACCGTTGAAATCGATATTAACGGCATCATAAGCGTACTCGATATTCAACAAGGTGGCAGGGTTAATTTGTCTGGTAACAAGAAAATCACCGTTAACACTCGCATTATTGTTAACGGAACGCTAAATGTTTATGAAGGTGATTTGACTTGTCCGAACCAATCCACGCCATTCAGTATCGGACCACAAGGCTTGCTGGTTTGGGAACCGGCAGATAAAAGCGCGAATGGCGCTACCCTATTCATAAACGGAGAGGAAAGTTTCTCTGCCACTTCAACTTTGGTAATCAACCATTGGCACAATTACACCAATGCGCCATTAGGATCTTTCATAACTGGCTCATTCGGCAATCTTACCATCAGCACATTGTTCAATGGCATGTTGTTCGAATGGGATCAGAAAAACACATTTGCTACTCATCCCGTTTTGGGAACCTTGACCATCGATCAAGGTTGGGTGGTGTTAGACAAAACAGGTCAAATCAGTCAAACCAATATCGGAGCCATCAAGTTGGCTAATGCAAATTCGCATTTGGATGTCAGCTCAGGCAACCATACAGGAAACATTGCAATCAATACAGCTTCTTTTGAGAATCTAGGAGGCACATTCAACGGCGTGTTGAATGGCAGTGCCAGTTTTAATCTACATACCACAGGTAATTTCAGCAACGAAGGCAATTTCCGACTCATATTCAATAACGGACAAGGAACCGCATCCGCTGGTAATGCTACACTCAAGGTGGATGGTAATTTCCGTCATACAGGTGGCGACTTCAGAGGGATATTCAATATTTCGACGATGCAATCAGGTACTGTTGAAATTGAAACTGGAGCAGCAGAGATTGACGGTGGCATATTCATGGCACACTATGCCATGAGCCAAACAAATGGCACCAACACCATGAAAACGAATGGCAAACTCACCATCCGTGGAAACGCCTCCAATGACATCTTTCGTGTAAGCGGATTAACCTCGATTGGCAGTTTTCTTTGTACCGCCGGAACCAATTGGAACATCGGTGCGGGATTGGACATTCAAGGGCATCTTAATTCTGAAATCACTTCATCGGTATCAAAAGGACCGGAAGCTGTATCTGTGAATGGAAAAACCAATCTGATTTCAGGTAATTCAGGATTTAACTTAGGTGGGCATGCTACCATATTGAGGTTTAACGGAGACTTGGAAGTAACTGGCGGCAACCATTGGCTATGCAAAACAACAGGACCGTTGGACGGAATCATTTCCGGCAAACTGCAAATCACAAATGGAACCTTGAATATCCGTGGTGCTAACGGAACAGGTCCGATAGTTGTTAACGGATCATACAATCAGCTAGGTGGCGAAACCATCCTATTCAATAACCAAAATGAAATAGCCACACAAGATGCCGAACTGATTGTGAATGGCGATTTCAACTTGCAAAGCGGAAAAGTACGATTCAATAATAATCCATTGGCTACAACAGGCCATGTACTTCGACTAAACGGAGCTGTGATCAACCTGGGAAATGGATCCATTTACACCGATTTTTATGGGAACAATCCAAACTTCGGTTCATTGTATTTCTCGCGAAGCGGCAACACTGAAATGAACATTACCAATTCAGCTTTCAACTTGCAAGGCGTACGACAAATCATTTCGAATGGAACTACACTGAAGTTGAAACAGGGAAAGATGATTTGTTCCAGCAATTCCACCACCTTTAATGATGCGCTGGTGATTGAAGGCACATTGGATGTGGAAGAAAACAGGATTGGTTCAAACAAGAAATCCACTTATTCTGGCTTGGTTGTTACCGCAGGCGGAAAACTGAGGCTAGCTAATGCCGATGGCATGTACGGATCGAGCAATGGAACCGCCATTGATATGCAAGGCAACTTCCGCTATTCATTGGATGTTGCGAGTGTTGTAGAGTACTATGGAAACAAACCACAGACTATTACTGGTAATGGAACCGGACAAGCTATTGGAGAAGCAACCCAATACGGCATCCTACAAATAAACAAACCCAGTGCAGTTGCCAAGTTGGAATTCTCAAATGTAACGGTTAGGAAACAACTTGTATTGGAGAACGGGTTGCTTAACCTACACCAATACAACATCCAGTTGATAGGTGGTAACACATCCTGCATTACTGGTTCAACAGGATCGATTCTAAGTGAAAGTACGGACATGCCAAACAAGGGTTTGGTAAAAGTGAAAAACGCAGGAGCGTCCGCAGTTAACATCCCCTTCTCAACCGGAAACGGATCCGTTGCGCTTTTCACATTTGAACCATCCTCAGGAAATGGCG
>JBJTQS010000085.1:0-6077 GCA_046075765.1 Bacteroidota bacterium | reverse complement strand
ATTTTTAATTACGCAAGCTTAGAAATGCAAGCATTTCACGCTCGCGTAATTAAAAATGCCCCTAACGGGGCATTTTATCAGTATTGCGGAGAGAGAGGGATTCGAACCCCCGGACCTGTTACAGTCAACGGTTTTCAAGACCGCCGCAATCGACCGCTCTGCCATCTCTCCGATGCAAAGATACGATTTAAGATAAAATCTGAAATGGCTTTTTTAGATTTTGATTCACATTCAATATTTTGATAAACAATTGTTTGTGTTTGATCGTATTTTGCAACTAATTGCCGAAATTTGAATCAAGACTAATCAACCCATCAAATGACCCGAGTAATTCATGTGGTAAGCGACTTTTGCATGGGTGGCGTTTCGGCTGTGGTTTTTGATTTGGTAAAAAACTATAAATCAAGTTCATACGAATACCATATTGTGAATCTTTCGGGAGGTGGTGATGAGGCTGTAATCAATCGGTTTAGGAGCCTCGGAATCCCCATTCATCAGGTGCCCTATAGCTTCCAATCCGGATTTTCGAGTATCGATTACATCAAAGAAGCATTTGGAGTCGGAAAATTCAGAAAAGCCAATAAAGCTGCTATTGATGCCATCGCTCAATTATGTCCAGATATTCTCCACTTCCATACTCTCCCACGCGAACTCATGCTTGGTCGCGAAGTGAAGCGAATAACCAATTGCAAGCTGGTTCATACCGATCATCTGGTTCGACTAAGCAATAAGGATTCAAGTAAGATCGGGAGGTTTTTGCTGAGGCTTCCATTTCAACAGTTTTTCAAAAACTACCACTTGATTGCAGTATCCGATTCGGTCTACAATTATCTGGTGAATATGGGTGTCAAATCCACCGCCGCATCCATCACAGTCATCAGAAATAAAATCCCCGGATCCAATCTTAGAATCACTTACTCAAATAAGCCTGAGCTTAAAGTGGTTTATGTGGCGAGGATATCCTATGTGAAGGGGCATCGCGACTTGATTCAAGCTTGGTCTCTGCTGCCCTCATTAGGCCTGCATTTGTATGTTGTGGGACCCGATGAACTACACGGTTCTATGCAAAAGCTATATGAGGAATCGAACAGCCATAACCCCATAACATTTACCGGATCCATTCCCAATGCTGCCGATTTCATTGCCGATGCCGACATGGGTGTGTTTCCTTCCTATCAAGAGGGGCTGCCATTAGCCTTGTTAGAGAAAATGCGCATTGGTATGCCATGCGTGGTGTCGGATATACCGGAACTTACATCCATCGTTTCCGATGGTGTTGATGCATTGGTTTATCCCTCTGGCAATATCGAGGAATTATCCAACAGCATTCAACGCCTTGCCAATGATTTGCAGCTTAGAGAGAAAATTGGTATAGCAGCTGCGATCACTGTAAATGATAAATTTGTGAGCAAGTTGGGTGGGATAGACAAAGAATATGAGGAGTTCTACAGCACTTTGACATAATATGTTTTGTAATAGAATTGACTTGACTTGGTTATTAGCTTAAAACTCCTTGCCTCTCATTTTTCAATGTCCCTTCCATTTAACTATTCCAATTGTGTTTCTTTGTAACCATAGCTAACAAATATTTAAGCGTTAGTTTTGGACATAAAGTCATTGTCAAAAATGAACCATACTATTTGTAAAATCATTTCTCATTCTGGAGGTGCTTTCAATTATGTCTGATAGGAAACTTAATGATGGAATTGTTTACCTGCACGGCAGGCCTGACGCTCATCCATTGCATAAAGCTTTTGCGAATTCTGTAACCGCAAACCATTTTCATGTTGATGCGCCCATTCGTTGGCAGGATAAGAATTTCCATCCTGTAATTTTGATTTTCATTTGGATTTTTAATGCCTTGTTATTCCCATTCAAGAAGTATAGTGTTTATCTGATTGATAACTTACATGTAAGTGTAATCCTTTTCAAGAAGTTTTTCTCATTCAGGAAAAGGAAATTCATTGTGCATTTGGGCAGTCACACACTGTATTTCATGAAAACCGGTCGGTTTGGAAGGCTAAATCTTATACTGCACAAATGGGCGCTTTCAAAATATGATGCACTTATTTGCGAAGGAGAGATGGCCCAAAGATTAGCCAAGGATCTTTTGGGTGATAAATGCCCACCAACTTACGTTACCTTTCTTGGTCCCCTCGCTTCCAGAACGCAGCTACTTCACAAGGTAAACCCTGATCTGAATTCCCATAACATTCTGATCATGGCTTCTGGTCCGGATATGTTTCGTTTGCACTACAAAGGTCTTGACCTGATGTTGCGTTCTTTTTCAGATTTGTTAGAGATCTGTCCTGATGCCAGACTTTTCATCATGGGTCGATGGACCAAAGAGCAGCTTTATGAGTATGCTCCCGCAGAATTATTCAATGGAAACGAGCCTAAAATCGTTTTGCTGGGATATGTGAATGATATCACGGAAGTCCTTGCGAAGATGTCGCTCTGCATTCACCTGAGTAGGGGCGACGCATTTCCTACCGCAACCATTGAAGCCATGTCGGCCGGAATCCCAGTAATCATGTCGAATGTTACAGGCACTCAAGACATAGTTGCTTCTGTCGATATTTCTTTTGTATTGCCTTTAGATGAGAATGAGTTGAAAAACAAGATTTCCAATTATTTTCAACTGAAAATCGATGAGAAAAAATCCCTGTCTGATAGCTTCCGCAAAGCGGCAGAACCTTTTACGGAAGAAAATGCTGTGGCTCATTACAAACGAACTTTCAGTAGTGTTTTAGACTCTTTGGAAAATCGTTCAGTATGAGCCGTATTCTCGTTTACTATTCAGCCAACAAAAGGTCGAACTCTATTGAGACATATGCGCTACAGCTCAGGGCTGCAGGCAATGAGGTGTTTTTTTTGACTACATGCGCTCAAGGTGATTTGCACCATTTTTTTGAGAGGAATGGTTTTGCATATGCGGATTCCAAGTCGGAAGGAAAGTCTTTTCCTGTTGCATTCTTGATCCGATTTTTTGAGTTGATTCGTTTCTGTTATCGTCATAAAATCGATATTATTCACTCTCATTTACACCCCACCAACATTGTGGCGGTTTTCGCTCAATATATTTTAAAGTCCAAGGTTGTAGTGTTCAGGCATCACCTGCACCATGCGCTTCCGGGTCAGGTATCTGAGATGATTAATCGAAATGAACGATTGTTCGACAAGGTGATTTCAAAGTTGGCTCGGATGATCGTGGTCCCTTCCAATGGTGTTTACAATGGTATGGTAAACGATGAGCGTGTTAATGCCAATAAAATGATGGTTATTCCTTACATCTATGATTTCGCCCAGTACAACAGCCCTGATCCATCCGCAGTAAGCGAAATCAAACGAATATACCCTTGTCGTTTAAGGCTCATCATGGTTTCTAGACTTATAAAGCTTAAGCGGCATATGACGGTTTTTCCTGTGGTTAAAAAACTTGTTGAGGGCGGATTGGATTTGAAATTAATTGTATTGGATGAAGGAGACGAGAAAGAAAACCTGCAGCGATGGATAGTCGAGAACGGAATGCATAATCACATATTTTTGATTGGTTTCCGTAGGGATTTCATCAATTACATGGCTGCTTCAGATATGTTAATCCAGCCTTCGCTTACGGATGCCAGTAACAATGTAGCCAAAGAAATGGCAATGTTCGAAAAGTTGATAGCGGTATCTGAAGGTGTGGGTGATTACTCGGATTATGTAGAGGATGGGGCCAATGGCTTTTTATTGCCGCTTGCGAATACCGAGGAAAAAATTGAGGATTGCATCCGAAAGGTTTATGGGAATCCGGATCATTACTTGGAATTGGGGCGGCAACTCCGTAGAACCGTTTTAGGTAAATTCGATGTCTCCAATTCTGGTTGGGTAATGGACCTTTACGCTAAATTACACGCTCGGCTTTGAGCATCTTTTTGTAACATTGTATCAAAATTCCAAAAAATGAGTAAATCAAACAGGTTGACAACTTGGATTCTGCTGGCCATGACAATAGGGGTCATTACCGGATATATTATACACATCAACGCAAGTCCCGAAACTATAAAGGGAATTGCTACTAATTTAAAATTGTTGACCACCATTTTCCTTCGGCTTGTTCAAATGATCATTGCCCCTTTGGTGTTTTGTACGCTGGTAGTTGGTATAGCCAAGCTTGGTGATTTAAGTGCTGTTGGTAGGGTAGGAGGAAAAGCGATGGCTTGGTTCTTGGGCGCATCTTTGATAAGTCTCATGCTAGGAATGGTAATAGTCAATATTTTCAAACCTGGTGCTGCCATCGACTTAAGCAATGCCGACATGGCGGCTGCGGGTGATTTGATTGGCAAGACACAGGAGTTTTCCTTGGCCAAGTTTGTGGAGCATGTTTTTCCCAGAAGTGTGTTCGAAGCCATGGCCACAAACGAGATTTTGCAACTTGTGATATTCAGCATATTCTTCGGCGTTGCGGCAACTGCCATGCAAGATTATGCTAAGCCGGTTATCAAAGGTCTTGATGCCGCTTCGCATATCATTTTGAAGATGGTTAGTTATGTGATGAACTTCGCGCCTATTGGTGTTTTCGGAGCCATTACGGCCGTGATTGCCACTAAAGGTCTGTCCGTATTCATTTTCTATGGAACTTATTTGCTCTATTTCTTAATCGGCATCGCTTGCTTGTGGGTTGTATTGCTTTCGGTTGGTTATCTCATCCTACGTAATCGATTGCCTGTTTTGATGAGCCGTATTGCACAGCCAATGCTCATTGCTTTTAGTACTACAAGTAGCGAAGCGGTCTTCCCGAAGCTGACTGAGGAACTTGAGCGTTTTGGGTGTAAGGATAAGGTGGTGTCTTTTGTGTTGCCTTTGGGGTACTCATTCAATTTGGACGGCAGTATGATGTACATGACATTCGCATGCATCGCCATATCACAAGCTTATGGAATAGATTTGGATCTTGGAACTCAGCTAACCATGTTGTTGGTGCTGATGTTAACAAGTAAGGGGATTGCAGGTGTGCCTCGCGCATCATTGGTTGTGGTGACCGCCACCTGTGCTATGTTCGGGATACCTCCAGAAGGAATCGCTCTGATTTTGCCGATCGATCATTTCTGTGATATGTTCCGCTCTACTACAAACGTGGTAGGAAACGCATTGGCCACCTCAGCCGTAAGTAAGTGGGAAGGCATGTTAGAGCATGCTCCTCATACAGATAAGGCTGTATAAAATAGTAATCACGATATGAGTTTCAACGAATGCAAATCACTCGCATCAATCATTGATGAAACCCGTAAGCTGACCAAGAGTCTTCTTGATCAAATCGAGTCATCGAATTGTTTGTACAATGATTTCATGTTGGATGACAAGCATCTAAATAGTGCGTTTTGGATCATGGCGCATTTATCATTCACCCAGAATTACCTTTTATTAAGATCAACAGGTGGTGAGTCGGTTAAAATTCCTTATGCCAGGCAATTTGGTATGGGGTCTGTTCCTCCCGCTCGAGAGGAATGTCCGTCATTGGAAGATGTAAGAGGTGTTTTCAACCTGGTACATGAAAAATCCATTGAACACATCCGAAATCTTGATCCGTTCCAATTGAATCAAAAAAATACAACAGGATTTGTGTTTTTGGGAGAAGATTCGATACGGTCAGTTGTCGTTCATGCCATCAGACACGAGAACATGCATTCAGGCCATCTTTCTTGGTTATGTAAACTGAATGGATTGAGAACGATTTAGTGGGTTTTCTTGAATTTGGATTCTCTTTTTATCATGTTGATAAGAGTTGAGATCACAAAAGTGAAAAGTCGATTTTTTAGTTCGCTAACCCTATTTGTTTTCTTTCTTGAAACGTATTAAACCTGCAAGTCGGATAAAAGGCTGCTCAACTAATTTGTAAAACAAAAAGGCGAAGCCTATAGCGATGGCGGTGAATAAGAAAAGCATGCCAATTTTCTCAATTGAATCATAGGAGCCACCGAACCACCATTTAGCTGCGAACTCTGCTGTAATGCCGGAGAAGTGGTGGGTAATGTACAACGAATAGGATATGCCTCCTAGGAACTTGGCAAATCGGTTCGTTGTTTTCATGAAAA
>JBJTQS010000084.1:0-4195 GCA_046075765.1 Bacteroidota bacterium | reverse complement strand
ACGAACACAGCATCCATGCCCATTATTTTGGATGTTTCATAATGATTGGTGATCCACCAAACAACATACTTGAACATTTCAGAGCCCGGCTTTAGTTGTGAAATAATCTTATCGGCCTCCTTGGTAATTGAGTCAGGAATTTGAAGAATCATTTTCGTGAAGAAATTCTCCAATCTCGGATGGAAAACCGGTGTGAACAGCAAACGGTCATCCTTCAGGTTCACATTATCAAAAAAATGGTCTTTGTAGTAATAGTAAAGCGAAACAGTGTCTTTAGAACCATCTTTGTTAGGCGGGAATTCTGGCATTGTGGGCTCATCTGTTGCTTTTAAAACCACAGATAAAAGGAAGTCAGGATGCTGATTAACCATGTTTCGTCTGTATCCCAATACTGCGGAATCGATTTCGGTCATACGCGTCTTCAGAGTCTCGGCTTTAACTTTATCGGAGTTCTTGGCAGACTCAAATTCGCGTCTCAAAGGTTCAATCTCTTTAGATTTTCCGTTGATGAATTTCAAATAGTCATAGAAAAGCGAATTATCCTCAGAGCCTGATATTTTCATGGAGTTTACGTAATCACCTTCAACAGTGCTTACATTGAATGCGGTTTGCTTATCAATGATGATTTCAAAATACTTCTTGCCGGGTAGAACCACCATGTAAATACCGCTTTTCAAAACCGAATCACCTGTGAAAACTAAGTTTCCGTTCGCATCAGCAAAAGCAGAATCCCTTAAATATTGTTTGTCTCCAAAGTAATTAGCCAGATAGCATAAAGAGTCTTTGAGACCAGAAACCTGAACTTTGATATCATAGGCTTTGGAGGATGATTTCCCCTTGGCATTGGTTTGGGCATGGGAGTGGTAAAAAGAGAAAGTCACAAGCAGCAACAAAACTGCATTTCTTAGGTGTCCAGCTTTCATTTTATGAATTATCATTTGATTGGCACGAAGTTAACAATCGATTCAGTGAAGTTTAAGTGAACTTATACGTTTGAAATCACTTAAGGTTTATCAATATGCTGCTTTTGGTTTTGTTACCCTTTTTATCGGTGGCCAGAATTTTAATCCTTTCACCCGAATGTTTATTTATGTCATAGATAATCAATTTGTTACGGCTTGAATTGTATTCCGATAAAACCCACTTGCCTTTTATCTTGCATTGAACATTTTCGACACCACTAAGATCATCTGATATTGAAATTACAAGTGCTTTTGACTTTGAATAGACGTCTATGAAGTACTCTGCTGTACCAATTTTCGGACCATTTCTGTCGGTTTTCAATGTAAAAAAGCCTGTAGTTGAAGTCAGTCCAATAATAGAATTACTAGATATTGATCCACCTATGGAAACCCAGTCAGCACCATTTCCCGAACGCGCCAAAACGGTTTTTCGCAGCTTTTTCTTGGGAATGTTTTTAATGTTTATTGCCACTTTGATAGGCTTAAAAATTGAAATGCCATCCGGACCGAATTTATAAACTTCGAAATCCGAATCATAATCGGCAACAGACTCTGCAAAAACACATGATTTACCATGAATTGAAAAGCTATCAATTTCAACTTTGAATAAGCCGGATTCCAGAATGAGTTTTTCCCCACTCTCTGCTAAATTGCAGTTTTCATTTTCAAATACCGCTTGAGGCTTTTGTGCTGCGGTTTGCATGAGCCAGAAATCTACTTTAGAGATATTACCACTCATGTCCTCCAAGATAATATTGCATTTTTTCACCTCGCCATCTTTGAAAAGCAGAACACCTCCCAATGCGGATGGATGATAAAAAGGAAGTTTGTTACCTGAGGCTTTCAGGCAAAGGAATGATTCTTTGCCCTGCAATCTTAGTTTCTGATCAATAACCGCTGTGATATGTTTGGACTCAGCGAAAGTGAAAGACTCCGTTCTAAATTGAAAAAAAGACAGGCCGTCAACTATTACTTTTATAGATCTTACTCCCAATTTATTTTGTTCTCGGCCTGCTCGGTCATAAATCGATAATCCCATTGCGATTATGCTACCTACTTCAATGGTATCGTTGTTTTTGATTGTGAAGGGCCTGGGCTCAGGCAAAGGGAATAATAATACTGTGTCAGTTAAGTTGTAAACGAATAGCTTTTCTAAAATCGGTGCAATCGTATCTTGATAAACAAATCCAACTTCTGAAGGGTCAAATGGTTTTTCGGTTGACGACCGCCTTGTTTCAAAATGCAGGTGTGGTCCTTCAGAGGAGCCTGAGTTTCCTGAGAAGCCAATCAAATCGCCATTTTTAACGGGAAATGCCTTAGCCTGCGGGTAATAGTCTAGCTCAAAGTTTTCTTGTGCAGTTTGTTTTTCAAGAATGGAATCAGCTAAGACCCCTGCAAAGGCCCTCAGGTGAGCATATACCGTTGTAATATCATTATCATGCTTGATATACAGTGCCTTCCCATATCCAGCTCTTGAAACGAGAATTCTGTAAACAAATCCATCTCCAGCCGAATAAACCGGAATTCCTTCTTTCCCCCCGGTTTTGAAGTCAATTCCTGAATGGAAGTGATTCCCTCTCAGTTCACCAAATGAGCCAGCAATGCTGACTTCAAAGTCCAAGATATTTGTATTGAAGGGCTGAGAAAGGCAACGCGAGTTTGTAAAAAATTGAAATACAGCAACTAACATAATGCTGAAAGGTCTCACCCTCGAAAAAGTACCACACAGTTCCATGTTCAAATAATGATCAACATCCAAAATTAGAAATAGGTGGTGTGTTTACCTTTGGGAATCATTAAATTTGCCTTTGAACTAGTAATATATCTGATTGGAAATGAGTCATGAAGTAGATAAGCTTTTAGATTCAGTCATTTTGAAAGCCGAACGGCTTTTGAAATCCCGTCAGACATTGCTAGATAAAGTGCAAAAGTTAGAACAAATTAATTTCGAGCTGAATAATGAGCTTGATACTTTGCGTAAGGATAATGAGTCGTTGCGCGAAGCAAACCAAGTGCTGAGGATGGCTAAGGCCGTTTCGGGTGAAGATCAGAACACCCGTGACTTGAAATTGCGGATTAATGATTACATCCGTGAAATCGACCGCTGTTTAGCACTAATAAATCGCTGATCAGAGATGGAGCAAATTGTAACAAAGGTCATGATAGGAGGAAGGGAATATCCCTTGCGTATTCCAAAGACCCAGGAGCAATCCGTCCTGAAGGCCGTTAAGTTGATAAATGACCGTCTCGCTCAGTATGAGAAAACCTATACTGGGAGCGATAAATTTGATCACCTTGCCATGTGCGCCATCCAACTGGCGTCTGAACTGACTGCGGAAGAGGGGCACAAAGTCTCGTTTCAACAAGATGTTTTGAAAAAGGTAGGGGAGTTAGATCAATTACTGTCAGGCCATTTGTCCGCTTAAGTCGTTCATTGACTTCAAGGGACTGTTCCTCATAACCTCAAGGTTTTTTGGAACACCGAAAAAGCCCGCTTAGATTCTGATCATTGTTGTAGACCCAACACTAAACCATTGGGGAGTACGCTTAGCGTATCCGTAATGCAGGCCTCATATCTGTGCTCGCACAGTTACCTTCGCTTTCAGCGGTAGGCAGTGGAAGCAAGAAAGATCCGGCATCCCCATCCATGTCGTTATGGGGTTTATTCATCAAAACAGGGTCTAATGCGGGTTTTAAAATAATTACTCAAATTCTCTATATAATTTTCCAAAATTCACAAAACAAAAAATGGACAATCAAATAATAATATTTACCATATCAGCAGCCATAGGATCCCTGGTTGTAGGTAGCTTGGTTACATGGCTCATGATGCGACGTAGTAACCAGAACCTCGAGGCAAAAGCACGTGAATCAGCTGACCGCATCATCAAAGAAGCCGAAAGCAAGGCCGAACTCGTTAAGAAAGATAAGATGATGGAGGCGAAGGAAAAGTTTTTCCAATTGAAATCCGAGCATGAGAAGGCAATCGCTGAAAAAGATAAAAATATCCAAGCAGCCGAAAGCCGTGTTAAGCAAAAGGAGAATACGCTGAATCAGAAAACCGGCGAAGTGCAACGTAAGCAGTCTGAACTCGATCAATTGCAAGCCAACCTGAAAAATCAGCTGCAAGGAATTGAAATGCGTCGTGATGAGCTAGACAAAGCACATCAGAAGCAAGTGGCTCAATTGGAGAAAATATCAGGACTTTCAGCTCAAGATGCAAAGGCGCAACT
>JBJTQS010000083.1:0-3860 GCA_046075765.1 Bacteroidota bacterium | reverse complement strand
CTCAGGGCGAGTAGTCATTGGTCATTAGTCATTAGTCATTAGTCAATGGTCATTAGTCATTAGTCAATCGTCAATTTTTCATTCTTCACTTGTCACTTGTCACATGCCACTTGTCACTTATTACACGTCACTAAAACTCTAATCATTTAATAAACTCAATTTATCTAAAGTTATTTGTATCAGTTTCTCCATCGACGCTTCCGCATCATGCGAGAACTTATTGGCGATGCGGTTGGCTACGATCACATTTACTGCGCAGCTGCGATGGCCAAGCAATCGTGCCAAGCCGAACATGGCTCCTGTTTCCATTTCGAAGTTGGTGAGGCGAACTCCGTTGTGTTCAAATGAGCTCAATCGTTCGATGATGTCGTGCCTGTAGGGCTGCAAACGCAACACGCGCCCTTGCGGACCATAAAAGCCGGAGCAGGAGGCTGTGATGCCTGTGTGCATGTCGGGCGACAATGCATTGAACAGTTCATCATCAGATTTGTATATGTAGCTGGCTGGGAAACGGCCTTCGTTGGGGAAGTGCTTATCGAAGGCATCCAGCAAATGCTTTTCCTCATCGGTATTCTGCTGGTGGTAGAAGTTCAACAACCCATCTAACCCCAATCCGTATCGCGAGCACACAAACGCATCGGGAGGGATATCGCCCTGCAAAGAGCCCGATGTGCCAATGCGAACCAATCGCAAACTTGTTTTTTCTTCTTTGATGACACGAGCCTTCAGGTCGATGTTCACCAGTGAATCGAGCTCGTTGTACACGATGTCGATATTGTCGGTGCCAATGCCCGTCGACAATACAGTCATCCGCTTACCGCGGTATGTCCCCGTATGGGTCACAAACTCCCGCTTTTGCTTACGAACCTCGATGGTGTCGAAAAAGGCACTTACCTTGGCCACCCGGTCGGGGTCGCCCACATTGATTACGGTATTGGCCAATTCTTCGGGGTGCAGGTTTAGGTGGTAAACACTGCCGTCGGGGTTCAGGATCAGTTCTGATTCGGGAATCTGTTTCATCATGGGTTTTCGTAACTTTGCGAAGTTACATTTAACCCTGATAATGAGCAATAAAACCTACCAAATCATCATCCCCGTCGACTTTGGCGAGCAGTCACTCATCGCCGTAAGTCAATCCTTTAACATGGCCAAGCTGACCAATTCGGAGCTTACGCTGTTGCATGTAATCGACAACGACTTGATGGGGGTTTTTCAATCCAAGATATTCTCCAAGAGCGATCTGCACGAGCAACACATGGCTGGGGTAAAGCAGCAGCTTGAGGAGTTAGCTGCTCAAATCCGCCAGGAATCGGGGGTTAAAGTGAACACCCGCATCATGGAGGGCAAGATTTACGATGCCATCGTGGATGTATCGGCCGAAGACGATGCCGGGCTCATCATTATGGGTACCATGGGTGCCGTAGGCCTGAAAAAGAAGATTTTGGGCTCCAACGCCAGTAGGGTAGTGCGCGAGGCGGTTTGTCCGGTCATCACCATCAAAGGCAAAGAACACCGTTTTGGAATTAAACATATTCTTTTACCTTTGGATTTAACCAAGGAGACCAAGGAAAAGGTCAACAAGGCCATCAACATCGCCCGGATGTTTGGTTCGGTGATTCATATTGTAACGATTGTGGAGAGCGGTGATGAGTTTATCACCAACAAGCTCACTCGTCAAATGGATCAGGTATCCGACCACATACAGGAGGCGGGAATAACTTGTACCACCGAGTTTGTAGAGGGTGGCGATGTGGTGGATGAGATCTTGAAAGTGGCCGACAAAACACAGTCGGACCTTATCATGATCATGACCCAGCAGGAGGTTGGATTCACAGACCTCTTCATCTCCTCGGCCGCGCAGGAAGTCATAAACCGGTCGGAGGTGCCGGTACTTTCCATCAGGCCTATGCCTCGGAAGGATACCACCACCTTCACCATCCAATAAAAACCGAATGCCATGGCAAAGCCCGATCCAGAACTCGTTAACCGCATCCTGATTCCTTTCGATTTCTCCGAAACTGCTGAGCTCAGTATGGAGCATGTACTGTTCATGGCCAAGCTGGTGAAAGCCGAAATCCTGTTGTTACACATTGTAGAACAGGTTTCATTTACCACTGCTATCAGCCAGGCTTTGGGCGGCGTTGAAAAGAAAATCGAAACTGCCTCTGTTGAGAAGCTACAAGCTTATGCGGATGAGGTACACGCCAAATCAGGAATCACCATAACTGTTCGCACAGAAGTGGGAAGGGTTTACAGAAAAATAAACGAGGTTGCCAATGATTGGAAGGCTGATCTGATAATCATGGGTACACATGGTGCGCATGGATATCAGAAGTTTTCATTGGGCACCAATACATCCCGAGTTGTGCAGGAAGCTCCTTGTCCGGTACTGTCGGTGCAAACGCATGCGACCGGTCTTGGTTTCAAAAAGATCGTGTTGCCGATAGATGAGTCTGCCGAGTCGCGCCAGAAGGTGCCTTTTGCCGTTGGCTTGGCCCAGTTTTACGGGGCGCAAATCATATTGCTTGGCATCATCAATTTCAGTGGCGAAGAATTGATTCGAAGATTTAAAATAAAGGTGGAGCAGGTAGAGGATTATGTGGTGAACCATGGCCTCGATTATGAAACCGTTTACCGTGAGGGGAACGATCTGGCCGGAATCACTTTGCGCACCACCGAAGAGCTGGGCGCCGACTTGTTGGTGATTATGACCGAGCAAGAGCCATCCATCACCGGATTTTTATTGGGCACCTATGCCACACGTGTGGTGAACAACTGCAGGATTCCGGTGCTGAGCATCCATCCCACAGAAGTGGATCCCGATAAAATAACCGTTCGTTTTTAAGGTTTTATTCCGAAAACTTCCTGCAATAAGGCAGAGCCTGTTGCAACAGGGTCTTTGCGGATTTTAGCTTCTTCTTCGGCCACTAATTTGAAAAGTCCTTCAATGGCTTTAGTCGTGACATATTCCTCCAAATTCGGATTCAATTTTTTCACGGTTGGAATCTTGTTGTAGTTTTTTGCCAATGGAGTCCAGTACTTCGTGACTTGTACTTTGGCCAACGATGATTTTACAATTGGACTGAACTCTTTTTTCAGGTCTGGAGTGGTTTTGCCTTGCAGGAAATTGGTGGCTGAATGGTCGCCGCCACGCAAAATATTCAAACCATCGGTAATGGTCATTGAGGTGATGGCTTTGATGAAAACAGGAGCCGCCTTTTTGGCTGCATCTTCTGCTGCACGGTTCAAAGATTTCACAAATGCATCCACCTGCTTTTGCATGCCCAGACTCTTGAGTGTTTTTTCCATGTCCTGGGCTTCTTTTGGAAAAGGAATCTTGATGCCAGGGTTTTTGTAAAAGCCGTCTACTTTGGATGCTTTAGTGGATGAATTGTTGGATCCGCGAGTCAATGCTTCTTTAAGTCCGCTCACGATTTTGTCGTTCGACAAGCCTTGTCCAAGATTCGGATTGATAGTGTTCAAGGCATTGTTGATGTTTATTTGCGCGTTGGTGATGGTTGCTGTTAACAGGCTTGCAATGATGCAAAGGGCAGAGAAAAAACGATTCGTTTTCATGGCTTTGTGGCTTTTAATATGACAAATATATCTTATTTGTAAGCCCTCACATGCAATTCTTTTGCCAAAAGTCATGATCGCAGAAAATATATTACCGCATCTTTGCGGTATGAATGCAGAAATCATCACCATTGGCGACGAACTATTGATTGGTCAGGTCATTGATACCAACAGCGCTTGGATGGCGCAGCGCCTGAATGAGGCAGGCGTTCGAGTGGTGCGTAAGCAAACAGTGGGAGATGTGCCCGAGCAGATGGCCGAGGTGATCAAAGCCGCCTTGAACC
>JBJTQS010000082.1:0-3267 GCA_046075765.1 Bacteroidota bacterium | reverse complement strand
TTCCATATCCCTTGGAGAAGGGTGATAAGTTGCGTGCCTTTCAGCAAATAAAATAATTGGCCGGCCTAGGTCATGAAGTGCATTTATTTGCCGTATCAGATGTCGATGTGCTGGAATCAAGTCGGAATGCATTGCTTCCATACTGTAAATCGATGCAAATACACAATATTTCTAAGCTCACCATAATCAAGAACATTTCAAAGGCTTACTTGAGTGGTGCATCTGTGCAATCTCGTTATTTTTATTCTTCAAGCTTTCATATATTCTTAAAAGATAAAATTGATTTTATAAAACCTGATATTGTTTATTTTCAATTGGTGCGTACTGCTCTATATGCTGATGGATTAGTACAATACCCAAAGGTTTTAGACTTCCAGGATGCGTTTTCATTGGGAATGAAACAGCGTGTAATGCAGGAGAGTGGTTTCTTAAAGCAAATCTTTATGCGTGAATCCAAGTTGCTCTCAAGTTTTGAAAAGATCTGTTTGAATGAGTTTGATGCCTTTTCGATCATCAGTGAAAGCGATAAAAGACATATCGATCCGGAAAATCAAAAAAATATCAGAGTAATACCAAATGCTGTTGACCTGTCTTTTTTCAAACCTTCAGTTATTAAAAAGACTTTTGATCTTTTATTCGTAGGAAACATGGGGTATAAACCCAACATAGAAGCTGCCCGATATTTGGTGAATGAAATTATGCCAATTGTTTGGAAAAGGCTTCCGTCTGCTACATTGTTGCTCGCAGGTGCCAACCCAAGTAAGTTGGTCAAATCTTTCGAGTCTGATCGAATCAAGGTCAGCGGTTGGGTGGATGATATTCGTACCTGCTACAACCAATCAAGAGTTTTTATTGCTCCAATGGTTTCTGGTACTGGCTTGCAAAATAAAATTTTGGAAGCATTGGCAATGGGACTTCCTGCTGTTACAACGCCTATTAGTGCAGTACCTTTAGCACCTGGTTTTGAAAATCATGTAAAAGTTGGAAAAACCGCCGAGGAATTAGCAAGCTACGTCTTTCAATTGCTTAATGACTATCAATCTGATATTTTCAAGGAAACTGGGCCTAGGGAATACATCGCCGAACATTATGATACAGAAAAAATCGGGATAGATTTGGAAAGTCTACTCGTTAGTGCAACTTCAAAAAAAATCAACTAAAAAAGAAAGTCGAGACCTTACGGGATCTCGACTTCTTTTTTTGATCCACCCTCCGAGCCGGAGACCTTACGGGGTCAACGTGGAATGGTGATCATCTGAACTAACCAATAAACCAAATCTGCATTTTCAACGCGTGTTTTTTTGAAAGGTTACAGGTGTTGAATGCTGGAAAAAACCGCATCCAAACACCTGCTTTTAACCTTTATAAAACCATAACAACCATTTTAAATCCATTGACAATTAATAATATAAATGATTAATTGTTTATGGGTACAATTTACAGCCGTACCCATCATCGATTAGATTCATACCAGTTTAATCGCTCTTTTGTAAGAATTAGCTGTTTGTTTTGTCTTTTCTCATCGTTAAAATTCACAATATCAGATGATTGGGTATTTTGATTTATCCAAATAGTACTTTATAATCAGTAAGAATTTGCCTTACAGTAATCAAATCAGACCGTTTAGGTGTTAATATCACAACCGTTGAGGCTTTATCAATGATTAACTTTGTAATTCTTACTCAAATTCAATGACCATCCACAGGAAATTAGATCGTATAGAAGATGCCTTGTTAGATATCAAGGCAGGTAAAATGGTTATTGTTGTTGATGATGAGGATCGTGAAAACGAGGGTGACTTCATTGCCGCTTCCAGATGCGCTACTCCTGAAATGATCAATTTCATGGCAACGCATGGGAGGGGTTTGATATGTGTTAGCCTTACTCCAGAACGATGTGACGAATTACGTTTGGAAATGATGGTTAGTCGCAACACTTCGAGCAATGAAACTCAATTTACAATTTCAGTTGACCTGCTTGGAAATGGTTGCACTACTGGTATTTCAGCATCCGACCGTTCTAAAACCATTCAAGCCTTAATCTCTGATAATACCAAGCCAGAGGATTTAGGTAGACCAGGTCATATATTCCCCCTTCGATCCGTTAATGGAGGCGTTCTTAGACGAGCTGGTCATACAGAGGCGGCAGCCGATCTCTCTCGATTGGCTGGATTTGAACCTTCCGGCGTTCTGGTGGAAATCATGAATGAGGATGGTACCATGGCTCGGCTCCCTGACTTATTCATCATTGCGGAGCGTTTTGGACTGAAAATCGTTTCCATTCAGGATTTGATTTCATATAGGCTACGCACCGAAAGCTTGATTGAGAAAGAGGTGAGGGTTAAACTACCAACTTCTTTTGGAAATTTTGATATGATTGCATACAAACAGCTAAATACGGATCAGCCTCATGTCGCAATCGTAAAAGGTGACGTCAGCGGAGATGAGCCGGTTTTAGTAAGGGTGCACTCTTCCTGTTTAACCGGCGATATTTTCGGGTCATGTAGATGTGACTGTGGTCCTCAATTACACAAGTCCATGGAAATGATCGAAGAGGCTGGCAAAGGCGTTATCGTATATATGAACCAAGAGGGTAGGGGCATCGGTTTGATCAATAAACTAAAGGCATACAAATTACAGGAGATGGGTAGGGATACGGTAGAGGCGAACCTGGAGCTCGGATTTTCAATGGATGAGCGTGATTATGGTGTGGGTGCTCAAATACTTCGTGATTTGGGAGTTCGAAAAATGCGCTTAATGACAAATAATCCTACCAAAAGAGCAGGACTTGTAGGCTATGGATTGGAAATAGTGGAAAATGTTCCGATTGAAATAGTATCCAATTCTCACAATAGATTATATCTCGAAACGAAAAGGGATAAAATGGGGCACAGCCTGAAATTGGATCAATAACTACCGAATTTTAAGGAGTTTTCCATTTAATCGAGCATCCAATCGCCTTGGTATTGGTTAAAGAAACAGTGTTCCCGAGGAGCAATTCGTTTACAGCAGATTCTACATATTTCTTATCGGCAGCAGTAGGGTCATCGGCATTATTATCAATGGCTCCGATGTATCTCAGGGCATAGGAGCCGTCCGTTTCCTTTTGTACAATGAAAACATGTGGTGTGCGAGTAGCGCCATAGGCTTTGGCTATTTCTTGGCTTTCATCCTGCAAGTAAACAAAGGGAAATGATTTTTCTTTTACCTTTTTCTTCATGTGTTTGAAAGATTCCTCAGGAACCCGTTTTGCATCATTTGGATTAAT
>JBJTQS010000081.1:0-2867 GCA_046075765.1 Bacteroidota bacterium | reverse complement strand
TGAGCCTTTTTAAATCATGCGGATTTGAGATAGAGTATTTTCTCATGGTTAGATCATCTCAATTAAATAAATAGTATGATTCCATTCAATAAACCATTCATCTCAAATAGAGAGTTGGATTATATCAAAGAATCTGTTTACAATGGCAAGATTTCAGGGAATGGTACTTTCACTCAAAGATGCCATGATTTTTTCATGGATAGATACGGGTTTGAAAAGGTCCTTCTAACCTCTTCATGCACCGATGCATTGGAGATGGCTGCTATTCTATTGAATATAAAGCTAGGTGATGAGGTAATCATGCCATCTTATACATTCGTCTCCACTGCTAATGCATTTGCTTTAAGAGGAGCAACAATCCGATTTATAGATTCAAGATCTGATCATCCTGGCATGGATGAGGACGCTGTAGAACATTTGGTGAATGAAAGAACAAAAGCCATAGTTGTTGTTCATTATGCGGGAGTAGCTTGCAATATGGATAAGATATTGTATTTGGCTCAAAAATATAATCTTAAAATAGTTGAAGATGCTGCACAGGCCATAGATGCAAACTTTAAGGACAAGCCTTTAGGCGGTATCGGTGATATAGCAGCTTTTTCTTTCCATGAAACCAAGAACGTCATTTCTGGTGAAGGGGGTTTGTTGGTAGTGAATAATCCTGAGTATATGAACCGCGCCGAGATTATATGGGAAAAAGGTACAAATCGCTCAGCATTTTGGAGAGGTGAAGTTGATAAGTATGGTTGGGTTGACATCGGATCTTCTTTTTTGCCATCTGACATGATCGCTGCCTTTTTGTTTGGTCAGTTAGAAAACATTGATATCATCCAGAATAAACGAAAGAAAATTTGGAATACATATTTTGAATCATTTCAGCATCTTGAAAGTAAGGGATTGCTAAGGTTGCCCCATGTGCCTTTTTACGCTTCTAACAATGCGCACATGTTTTATCTGATCTTGCCATCATTGGATATGCGTAGCCGTTTCATAGATCATCTCAAAAAGCATGGTATTCTAAGCGTTTTTCACTACATATCGTTGCACTCAAGCCCCTTTTTCAAAGACTTGCATGACAATCGTGTTTTGTGTAATTCGGATGTTTATTCTGATAGATTGGTAAGACTTCCTTTTTATTATGATTTATCAGATGATGAGCAATCATTTGTGATTAAAACAATTGTTTCATTTTTCGAATAGTTGAATAATTTCTTTTCCCTTATCATCTGCACCTACAACCGTTCCATTTCCCTGCGGCGGCTGTTGGATTCAGTCAAATCTCAGACTAAAAGATTCGATGAAATCATCGTTGTTGACGCATCCGAAAATGAATTTCATCAGCTAATGACAGCTTTGATGAAGGATTGGCCCTCTATTCATTATCATCATGTAAACGATAAAAATAAAGGTTTAACCAAGCAGCGAAACTTTGGTGTATCATTGATTCATCCTGATTCAACCCATACTACTTTCCTCGATGATGACTTGGTTTTGGATGCTGATTTTTTGCTTTGTATAGAAAAAGCATTTGCCAATCAACCGGATGCAATTGGCATCAGTGGTTTGGATATGGTTGAGAATCGATATTTCAAACCTGAAGACCCTACCGTATTTGGCAGTTTACGATTTTATCGATTAGGTGATTGGGTCATTAAGGATCCATTGAGATACATCCTTAGGAAGATTTTCGGATTGATGTCGGATTACCCGCCTGAAATCATCCCGCCTTATGGACACGGTCGTAATGGTTATCCACCAGACGGAAACATTTATCCGGTTGATCATATCATGGGCGGCATTGCCACCTACCAATCTTGGATCTTTCAGCATATCTCATTTTCTGAACGATTCACTGGATATGGCTTGTATGAAGACTTTGACTTCAGTGTGAGGGCTTCTGCATTTGGTAATCTGTATGTGAATACAAATGCCAAGGTACACCACCACCACGATCCATCTGGTCGTCCTAATTATATCAGATACGGCCGAATGGTGGTTCGCAATGGATGGTATGTTTGGAGAGTCAAGCATCCTGATCCTACATTATCTAACAAAATGAAGTGGCATGCGATTACACTTTTGCTCGCACTTGTTCTTTTAATCAGCGCGTTTACCACTTTGAAGTTTAAACGGTTTCTATTCGAGTTCATAGGCCGCTTATATGGTTGGTTTTCATTGTTCTTTATTTCTCCCATCAAACGATTATGAGATTGTTATTGTATTCTCATGTGGTGCATAAACTGGTGAATGGGCAAACCTATGCCTATGGTCCCTATGTAAGAGAAATGAACCTATGGCTTCAGGAATTTGATTCAGTAACCATTGTCGCGCCTAGCATTAAAAGCAATGAAATTGACCCCATTGATGAGCTTTTCGAATGCAACAAGATTGATCATATTAAATTGATTTCATTTTCTACAAAAGGATTCAGTGCAATATTTAAATCTTTCATTTTTGTTCTGTTTAATGCATTGTTGGTATTTTTCAGCATGTTTTTACCAGGACATGTGCATGTGCGGTGTCCGGGCAATATAGGATTATTGGCATGCTTGGTTCAGCTGTTTTTCCCTTGGAAACGAAAGTCATTCAAATATGCTGGTAACTGGATAGATAACAAAGGTCAGCCAATTTCTTATAGGATTCAAAAATGGATTATCTCTAATTGTTGGCTTACCCGTAAATCAATGGCCTTGGTTTATGGTAAGAAACCTTCAGACAAAGGGTGCGTGACTAATGCTTTTACTGCTACCTATTCTGAAAAAGATAAATTACAAATTTCAATACGGTCACTGATTTCCAGCGAACCCATTAAATTAGTATTTGCAGGTGCATTGATACCCGGTAAGAATCCTTTGGTAGCAGTTGAG
>JBJTQS010000080.1:0-2928 GCA_046075765.1 Bacteroidota bacterium | reverse complement strand
TTTTGGTAAACCAATGGGCCAATGTGGTTCGTTGGGAAATGCGTACTCGCTTGTTCCTCCGAACAGCTGAATTCTTATGGCAGGAAGGCCACACCGCTCACGCAACTGCCGAAGAGGCGGTGGCCGAAACTGAAAAAATGCTTGGCGTTTATGCTGAGTTTGCTGAGAAGTGGATGGCAGTGCCTGTCGTTAAAGGAATCAAAACAGCAAACGAACGTTTTGCAGGAGCTGTTGAGACATATTGCATTGAGGCGCTTATGCAAGATGGCAAAGCATTGCAGGCAGGAACTTCACATTTCTTAGGGCAGAATTTCGCCAAGGCTTTTGATGTGAAATTCACCAACAAAGAAGGAGTACAAGACCATGTTTGGGCTACCTCTTGGGGAGTATCTACCCGATTGATGGGCGCTTTGGTAATGGCTCATTCGGATGATGACGGATTGGTTTTGCCGCCAAAGTTGGCTCCGATTCAAGTGGTGATCGTTCCGATTTATAAGAGCGATGAGCAATTGAAGGCTATTGATAGCTATGCCAATGGAATCTTAAACCAACTGAAGCAAGTCGGAATTTCTGTTAAATACGACAACCGTGACACCCACAAGCCCGGTTGGAAATTTGCCGAATATGAAATGAAGGGTGTTCCTGTACGTATTGCCATCGGTCCACGCGACATGGAAAATGGATCCGTTGAAGTCGCTCGTAGAGACACCAAAGAGAAGATGGTGATCCAAGCCAATGGCATCGATCAGAAAATTACCCATTTGCTTGAGAATATCCAGGATAACATCTACAAGAAGGCCGTTGATTTCAGGGAAACTGCCACTCACAAAGCAGATTCTTTCGATGAGTTTGTAGAGCTGTTGGATACAAAAGGCGGTTTCATTCATGCGCATTGGGACGGCACTCCAGAGACCGAGCAAAAAATCAAAGAACTCACAAAAGCCACGATTCGTTGTATCCCCTTAGGTAACAAGCAGGAGTCCGGATCATGTATCCTATCCGGTAAGCCATCCTCACAAAGAGTCATATTCGCAAGAGCCTACTAACCGTGAATCATTCAGAACCAACCTCTCCGTTCCAACACATTATCCGTTCGCTTTCGGAGAAGGCGGCAGTCAAGCTGGATGTGGGACAAAACGCCGAATGGGCGTTCTCACTTATTCGTGCCGCTCTGAAGAAAATCGAAAACGAGATTTCCGCTGAAGCCCAATCCATCGACAAAAGGATTTCCGTTAAATATACCGAGCGTGGTCCGCTTGACGTGGAGTTCCGTATCTCTGATGACATCATCATTTTCTCGTTGCACACGGATGCCTTTACATTCCCTGAAGGTCATCCTTTGTGGAAACATTCGGGCATGCGCGCCGAGCACGGTAAAGGTTATTTTGGGATGATTTCAGTTTATAATTTCCTTACGGATTCTGTGAAATTTAATCGGGTTAACGATCAGGGCGTGCTGATAGCGAGGGTTTTCATCGACAAAAACCGTCATTTTTTCATGGAAGGTAAAAAGCAACTCAGTACGCTATTCAATGATCCGGGTCAGGTGTTATTCTCCGAAGAATACGCTAAAAATACTGTCGAACACTTGATCGCCCATTGTCTTGATTTCGACATCATTGCCCCACCATTCGACCAGGTTCGCATTATTTCGGTTCAAGAGATGATTGAAAAGAGCCTTTCAAGTGTGGTAAGTACAGGTAAACGATTGGGATTCAGGCTTCAATCCGATACGGATTTAACTTCATAAATTTTAGATGCATAGTTGGGATATTGTCCCAATAATGCTTACTTTTGCGACCTCTTTTGCAAAAAGAAGAGGATAGCCGGCCCGTTCGTCTAGGGGTCTAGGACATCTCCCTTTCACGGAGGAAACACGGGTTCGATTCCCGTACGGGCTACCAAAATCATTTGCCGCAAGGCATAACTAAAAGTCAATACAATGGCTAATCACAAATCCGCTGAAAAGCGCATACGCTCAAATGAAACCAAAAACGAGCGCAATCGCTACCAAGCAAAAACCATGCGTAACGCTCTGAAGGAAATCCGTGCTACCAAGGATAAAAAACAGGCGTCTGAAATGCTTCCTAAGGTTGCTTCCATGTTGGACAAACTTGCTAAGCATAACGTAATCCACAAGAGCAAGGCGGCTAACCTTAAGTCGAGCCTCGCCAAGATGGTAAACACCCTTTCCTAATCAAGGAAAGTGCACAGGCAATAATTATACTTGACCTTTCCGATTAAACTCGGAAGGGTCTTTTCTTTTTTCGGATTTTTTCATTCATCCGCTTTTATGAATACAGTTTCTTTGGGCCAAATGGCCCCCGCCGACAGGCCTCGCGAAAAAATGATCAAGAATGGTGGAACGGCATTGTCCGATTCCGAACTTTTGGCTGTGTTACTTCGAAATGGCACCTCGGGTGAGCCTGCAACCGCATTGGCTGAGCGTATTCTTGGTTCCGTAGGCCACGATCTTACTCGGCTTTCCAGGATGTCGCTTCATGAATTGGCCGCATTCAAAGGCATGGGTCCAGTGAAGGCTGTAATGGTGTTGGCCGCATTGGAGTTAGGTAGAAGGCGTAGGCTGGCCGTGGCATCTGACCGGGTCAAGATATCTTCCAGTGCGGATGTGGCCGAGATATTCGTTCCACTATTATCCGACATCGGACATGAAGAGTTTTGGATATTATTACTGAACCGGGCAAATAACGTAATCGATCGCTACCAGGTCAGCAAAGGAGGTGTCACAGGAACAGTGGTCGATCCCAAACTTGTGTTCAAAAAGGCTATCGAGGTTTCCGCCTCCGCTTTGGTCCTTTGTCATAACCATCCCAGTGGAAATCGTAGCCCGAGTGAAGCCGATATGCATCTGAATCGTAAAATCGCAGATGCCGCTAAAATGCTAGACATGCAAGTGCTGGACCATAT
>JBJTQS010000079.1:0-4302 GCA_046075765.1 Bacteroidota bacterium | reverse complement strand
CTTTGGTAACACCGCAGATACATCTATCCGAGCAGATTTGTCAGATAGGTTCACTACCAAAATCCTGTCTCCTTGGGAACCTTTACAGGATATGCCAATCAAAGCCGGATATGTATGACCTCTTGCACCCTTTATGGATTCTACACCATCAAAACGAAGCTGCGAGTAGTGGGTAGCACCCTTGAATGCTTTTCCTGCCATCGATAATGTATTTCCTGCGGCAGTGAGACCCAGCTCGGCGGTAGGCTTTTGTTTTACAGCTTTAATGAATCCTTGATCAGAGTTGAATATGGCACCGAATTGAGCCGATGACGATAGGTTGTGATAGCAGGAAAGCTCCACCTGATCGCTTTCGAGCATCAATAATGTTTGCGTTACGGCATACAAGCCATGCAACCAGGTTCCAGCCATTACGCCTTCGCGTTCGAATAGGTTATACTCGGTGATCCAGGCCTTCATCCCAGAGGGTAATAATTGCAGATCATAGGCCTTGGAGTTTTCCCATCTGCTGAATGGTATGCCTAAAGCCAATGGTGGAGAAGTGCCACGATCGAATATAGCTTGATATTCCATGGACTCTTTATCTTCATCTCCTGATATGTCTCCAGGTCCGCGTAAATAATTCAGTGCATTGCCGCCATAGGTATGAAAGGTCATCGCATCAGCGCCGCGAATGGTCCCGAGCACCTCGCGATTCCAATTCACCGCACGACTTACCTCGTTCTTGTTTTTACGAAAATCACTGTCTTTGGCCGAATATCCCACCACAGCGATTCGCATATCGGGATATTCTTTTTTGATGGCAACAATCCACTTGTTGCACTCGTTGGCATAATCTTCTCCCGAACTGAATCGATCGGTGTAAATGCTTTCAGAAATATATAACTCATTGTCAAGCTCAACATGATTGACCTTCATCCCGATTTTCTTAGCATGCTGCAACATGGCTAGCTGGTATTCGAGCGTGCTTGTACACATATTCAAAACCAGTAAAGGCGCTGCACCCGTGGAGTCGCAAGCAGCCTTCAAATCCTCCAATCGAATAGGGTTTTTACGGATTTCCCTCCAGTCTTTCTTAAGTGGGATTTCGTCTTTGAACCACCCTGCTTTCCAATCCCAATAACTTGCTACGGTGCCTCCAGGATATCGCAACACGGCAGGATTAAGCCCTTTAACCGCACGGATGAAATTGTTCTCACTCAGCACAGGCCCCCTGATCTGTTGTGCATTGAATCCGAAAAATGACTTGGGGAATATCTTGGGTGCTGATGCATTGGAAACCTTAATGCTCTGTTTATCGGGCAAAGGTTCAGCAGGATTTGCGCCGAGGAATGCCCAAGCCACCAAAGGAATTACCAATATGAGGGGTAGCAGGAATTTGAAGGAGGCCTGGCGGAGCATGGATAGCGTTTCGGGTTTATGCAAATATAACCATGTTCGTTGTTCGAGCGTCAGGGCAACTAATTACCTTTGAAGCATGGAATTGCCAAAGGTGTTTGTTATCGTTTGTGGCAGCAGCCGTAGCGGCACTACTATGATGTCGCGCATATTGGGTAACCATTCTTCCATATTCGCTTTTCAGGAACTCCATTTTTTTGATGAATTAGCCTCGGCCGAAAATGCTTCGAAGCCCATTTCTAAGGAGAAATCAATTGAGCTGCTTTCGGTATTGAAATCGATTCAAAGAGAAGGATATTTTGGTCCTCGTGATTGGAAAAGGTATGCTGAGGAATCAGAAACCCAACTCATAGGCACAGCCTTAACTCCGATGGATTTGTTGCTTGGATTTCTTACGAGGGAATCGATGCTGCATGGCAAATCGATACCATGTGAACAAACCCCGCAAACCGTTTTCGCTTTGGATGCCTTGCTGCAGCATGTTCCAACAGCACGGGTTATTTTAATGGTTCGTGATCCTCGTGAAGTATTGCTATCGCAGAAAGGAAAATGGAAAAGGCGGAAGCTTTCGGGGGGCAATATACCATTTTGGGAATCGGTAAGAAGTCGTATCAACTACCATCCCGAAACCATTAGTAGGATATGGAAATCTACCTACAACGAAGCACTACAACACATACACGATAACCGTGTGTTAAGTATCCGGTACGAAGACCTGACCGAGCAGCCCGAACAGATAGTGAAGCGTATTTGCAATCATCTTGGTATCGAATTCGAGTCATCCATGTTGGATGTTCCAAAGGTTGGGTCTTCGAATGCAGCGGATCAAACTTTAGAGCGAGGTATTGACAAAGGAAGAAGGGGAAAGTGGAAAAGTGGGCTGAACCGATCTGAGGTTGCCATTTGTGAAAGGGCAAACCGTGAGTTGATGTTGCATTTCGGATATGAACTTTCGGGTGAAAACGGGAATGCTATCCAAATGGCACTTTACCGATTGTTGTTACCTTTTCAGTTGGTACTCGCGTTGATGATGAATCTGAAAAGGCTTCGAAACATTAGAAAGGCTTTTCGAAGGTTATTTTGAAAAGGAGTTTTTAAGACTCAAGTGCTTAAAAAATCTTGGTTTTACTTTCCCATAGCCCAACACTACTCCCCACCCAAGTTTGGTTCTGGTTGTACTTTACTCCAACCATGGCACCCTTGCTTATTCGAGCCAAGGTAATAACCGGAGTAGGCTGATCATCTTCTTCAAACCAAGCGTACATCATCCTAATCTCGACCTTGGCATATCCATCGGGTGTGAGGATGCATGATGCATATTCGATTTTCCGTTGCAATATGTATTGAGAAGGATTAGCGAGCCCTGATATCATTTTTAAATCCACATCCAACTCCACGCCGCTTCCTGAAAATGAGTAAAGTGGTTTCAACACGTAATCTGATAATTCAAGAAGCTTCACAGCGGAATCGTTTGCAAAAATGGTATGTGGAACAAATTCGGAATCCAAATAGGGCAATGTGTGCTTGCTGATTCGAAAATACCAATCAGGGTGACAAACCCACTCCACTTCCACAGGAGCAGTTGGATGAAACCCCTTTAAAAGTTCAGGTCGTTTTTTAAGCTCGTCGAAAATAACGCGGTTGTATATTCGATGGACCTTTCGATTCACGCCGTTTTTAATCCTGTAAACAAAACTGTTTTCTACAAACAGTTCACTGATACACACGATATCGATTCCGGTATGACGAGCTGTTTGCAGAAAGTCGATGTATGTGTTTTGATTCCGAGGGTCTAACTCCATCAATACAACATCATCCGGATGATATCCTCCGAGAATAAGATCCTTCATTTTAACTTTCCAAATTGCTTCATCCATGAAAAGATGCGACCACTGACTGAAATCAGGAAAGGCCTCCTTGTATTTATCAGCTAACATGTCTTGATAGTAATACAACGAAGGGAAGCCTTGAAGTTCTACCAAACGTGGCACAAGATTTTTCCGCTCATCAAACACCAAAGCAAAATCAAGAGCTAACATAGTGGGTTTGCCATTCGCACCAGGAACCTTGCAAACATCAGGAACGGCCTCAAGGCTTCGTTGTATGTTTGCTGGCAAGAGTAGTTGCGAGATGATATCCTTTCCTGCGTTTAAGAGATTTTGCAGAATATCACTTGAAATGAATACGGGCGTTTCGGCTATCCGGAAGGGTATCTTGGTGCCGGCGCTTTTAGATATATCATCCAAAAAAAAGCGGTATCGCTCCTCCGTAAATTCATTATTGAATTTTTTGCGGGCTATACTATCCATCTGAAAATATCAGCGCACGGCCAAAGCTTGAGCGGCTGCTTGAAGGAAAGCTGGGATGATACACTTGTAGGTGTGAATGATCTTATCTTCATCATCCAGCAAACGAAGCATCTCGTTGTACTTTTCTTCGCCGTGATCGCGTATAACCTCGCGTTTCTTCTGTGGCGACCTGAAATAAACCATCATGCCGTGCGCATCAGCCTCTGGATGAAACTGAAATCCAACGAATGATTCGGAAAACCTGATGCCCATGCACGCCCTTTCAAGGTCTACATGCGGGCGTTCTTTTTCTATGCAAAGCACTTGCGTGTTGATGGATTTCAGTTTATCAGGATCTGGTTGTACAACCTGCCAATTGCGGGAATCAACTGCAAAGAATGGATCAGCAAGATCCTTGAAAAGTGGCTCGCTTTGGCCATGCTCAGATATATGCACTGGAAATATGCCGAAGGCAGGAGATTTGCGCAACTTCACTTCAGCCACACCCAGGTGGTGACACATTACTTGGAAAGAGTGGCAAATGAGGAAGACATGTTTTTTGCCGCGATAATTATTTAGTAAATCGTCCATCAGCGCCACCCATGGCTGGTACCAA
>JBJTQS010000078.1:0-2799 GCA_046075765.1 Bacteroidota bacterium | reverse complement strand
CTATTGTAGTATGTATAATAATAGTCGTCGCTGATGTCTTCCATGGTCTTAAGTAAGGAAAGGCTAGCCCACGATTCTATTCCTGGAACGAATTCTCCGTTGATACGAAAATCCGCACCAGTGGCATATCCAGAGGAATTATTATTTGCAAAGTAGCGCAGTCTTAGATTCTCCACTTTGTAAGGAACCATATTATCAAGTTTCTTAAAGTATATCTCTGATACAAACTTCAACTCACGTCCCCAAGCAAGAAACGTGTGCTCCATTCCTGCCACAAAATGGATGGACCTCTGTGATTTTAAATCGGTATTTAACTTGCCATCAAAATCTCGCATTTCGCGGTAGAAGGGCGGTTGGTAATAAACACCAGTGGCAAGTTTGAACAGGAAGTTTTTTTCCCAATCTGGTTTGTACGATAGACTCAATCTAGGACTCCATAAAAGTTCCTCTGACAAGGATCTGTACGATGCTCGTAATCCGGTATTGAGTGCATATTGGTCATTCGAGCCGAAATTAAAGCTATGCATGACATAGGCTGCATACCGTGTGTTGTTCAAGGTGGTGTCTGTTTTTATGACTTCCTGAAACTCTATAAGTTGATTCGGATCAGCGGCTTGTCCGATGTTGTCGGGTGGGTGAGGTATTGCAAATCCAGCTGAGTCTATGTACTCCCACTCGCTTAATTTGTCGGAGATGTTCTCTAAGCGTGTTTGTAAACCGAATTGCCAAGTTCCACGCTTGCGTTCTTTGTATGCCTTCAAATCAAAGTTGTAGATGGAGGCATCCAAGCTATTCCTTGCATGTTCCAGGAAACTGCCAACTCCCAAATTGAAGGCCGCTTCTCCAAAATTGTCAGATCCCAAATCCTTTTCCAATTCATCAATGTAGTATTGTCCGAGGATGTCGAAATTTTCGCTTTCGATGGACTTATAGTAAGAGCCAATCGCCTTTACCCATGAACTATCCGAGTAACGGTGCGTAAAAGATAACGCACCTGTACCGGAAGAATACTGGTCAACCTCTTGGCCTTCAAAATACATAGTGAGTCGCAAGGCCTGATTTATGGTGCCAAATTCAGTTTGCCTATTGGCTGGAACTATTTGGTATTTGTTTGAAGAGTAATTTCCTAAAACCGTTAAATCGTTTTTCTGGTTCAGGCTCCATGTGAATAGCCCTTGCACATCGCTGAAGGAAGGCTTGTATTCTCCTTTTGTTTCAAGGGAATTAAATAGATACTTAGAGGATTTCTGCCTGGCTCCAAATAGGAATTTTATGTTTTTAGATTTATTTACTCCTTCTAAATGTAGTCCGCCACCAAGCAAAGAGGCGTATGCTGATCCGCCGAATTTGTTTGGAGTCTTATATTTTACATCTAACACACTTGAAAGTTTATCCCCGTAAACGGCATCAAATCCACCTGCGCTAAAATTGACTGCAGATACCATATCTGGATTTATAAAACTCAAACCTTCCTGTTGGCCGGATCTAACCAAAATCGGCCTGAATACTTCGATATCATTTACATAAACCAGGTTTTCGTCGAAATTTCCACCTCTGACAGAGTATTGCGACGAAAGCTCGTTATTGGATACAACTCCTGCAAATGTTTTCAAAACCGCTTCAAAGCTACCCGTTGTGTTGGGTAAGACCGAAATGGTTTTCGGGTCTATAGGCACCATCGTAAGGTTATCCCTCCGTTTGTCTTTTACTTCGATCTCAGGTAGGGGAGTGGAGCTGATGGTCATCTTGATATCCAGTAATCTGCTCTCACCATTGGAAAATGTAAGATTGATAGACTCTGAATTGAAACCGATTGAGGTGAATCGAACCACAATGGCCGTGTCTGATGGAACAATAATGGAGTACTTTCCGTCTCCTGGGGTTGCCATACCGCCCGATTTTCCCAAAACGGCAACATTCACTCCTGGTAGCGGTTTGCCAGCAGCATCTCTAACAGTGCCAAATAATGTGGCGTTTCCTTGGCCATAAGCTGCTACCGAACCTACAACGCAGATTAATGATAAAGCAATTGAACGGAAAAAGGAATTCAAGATTTGCATAAGTTTATTATCAATCTTTATTTTTCCTTTTGAAATCTCCTCTTTGCCAAGATTCAATGAATTGCGCCCAAGCAATCGGGTTTAATAAACTGATGGCCGGATATTGTCCATTAGAATAGACTTTGGTTTGTCGCTCGAGCAACATTGTTTTGTAATTGCCACTTCCGTCCATAGGCAGGGTAACCATTAACTCGCGCATTTCCTCAAGAGCCATGTTTCTTCTGGCACGTTCCAAATCGTCGTCAGGAACTCTTAGATCCAAAAATGCTTGTCGGAACTGTTCTTTAGTAGGCCAAGGATAAATAACAGCCTCACGCAGTAATAAGGTATCGGAACTCATGATCTTGATGAGTGAATAACGGTCGGTTTGCAACGTGTCTGGAATAACAAAGCTGCTTTTTTTGAAACCGACGGCAGAGAAATCAATGGTATCACCCATTTGGGCAACAAATGAGAAAAATCCACCATAATCGCTTATAGTGCCTCGATAAGTTCCTCTTACAACAATACTAGAATAGGGGACAGGCTGCAGGCTATCACCTGTTACTACAACTCCTGAAAATTGAACAAGACCTTTGTTTACAACCTGAGCATGGGATGAATTGGAAAGAGCTATAATGCTGAATATCAAACAAATTAGTGTCCTTTGCACAGATTCTTTTTTTTCAAAATTAGCCATTGTAAAGCTCAAAAAACGTAGTAATTCAAAACATGTTGCATTTGGAAAAATATCGACTGA
>JBJTQS010000077.1:0-4625 GCA_046075765.1 Bacteroidota bacterium | reverse complement strand
GGAAACGGGTCGTAATTTACCGTTAATGTAGCTGAGTGTTTGTTCCATATCAATATCCTGTGATTGGATATCACTTGAGAAAATGACAGAAAAAGTGGTCGCAAGTAGGGTGAATTTGATGCGCTTCATATGATTCAAAATTAATAAACTGCCCGTGGTACTCGGGTGGAAAATTCAAATCATCTGTTTGTTGCAATCTTTATTGTACTTATCTTTGATAGTATCTTTGCATTCATATAAATAATTGACATATAATATTTTGCGATAAATTGAGGTCTCTGATTAGGCATATTGAATTCGCTTTTAAAGTTATTACCATAACCGTGCCGCTTTTTTTAAGTTACAGTTTGCTATTTGGGCAATCCAGGGTAAGCGTGCCTGTAAAAATCAAGGTTGAAGATGGGGACATGACCGGAGTAACTGTTGTTTTGCGGAATTTGACTACCGGTGAAAATAACGAGGTTCCTGGTCAGCAGAGATTGGATTTAGAGCTTCGATTGGATAACAATTATATCATTTCCTTCACCAAGCAAGGTTACATAACCAAAAGGGTTGCTTTTGATGCCCGAATGCCAGCTGGTCGTTCAAATCAAGATCTTTATCCGTTCAATTTTGAAGTCATATTATTTCCTCAATATGAAGGCCTCAATGTTGTTGTTTTCAACCAACCAGTGGCCAAGATTTTTTTTGACCCCTTATTGGATGATTTCGATTATGACACGGATTACACCAAGCAAATACAATCTGCTTTAAAAAAAGCTGAGGAAGAATTAGTCCAAAGGCAAAAGGAAGAGCGCAAATTGATTGATGAAAAAAAAAGGGTAGAGCAGCAGCAATTGGCTGTTGAGGAGAAGAAAAAGAAGGAGGAGGAGCGAAACAATCGGGAAGAAGAAAAGCGGTTAAAATTGGAAAGCGACAAAAGGTTAGCTGAAGAAAGAAGGTTGCAAAAGATTGAGGAGGAAAAGAGGCGACGGGAGGCTCAATCCGTGCAAGGGGAAGATAAACGCAGTACTGGATCAAATATTGGCAAGGAGGAAAGTCCTAAAGCATCAGTTGGATCCTCTGGAAATGATTCCCGATTATCAACATCTGGGAATAGTGGCTCGGATAGCTCTTCGGGAAATGCAGCTAGTGGAAATGGGGTATCATCAAAAGGCTCTACTTCGATGACACAGGGAAGTGAAGAACGTGGTGGTAAACCGCAGATAGAATCTGGTGCCTCGAGCAGAACGCAACTTCCTGACTCAGGCAATGGCAAAGATTCCAGAAGTTCAGAAAAGGCCTATGAAAGTCAAGGAAGTGAAAATCGGCCCGAAAGTGTAGGTGCAAGACCTGTTAGTATGGTTTCAACTGAAGGATCAGAGTTGAGTCAAAAGGAAACAAAAAAATCGCTATTGCATTCTGATATGATCATTGAGGAGTATCAAGAGAACGGTAAAAAAATCACAAAAGTTAGTTTTGAAAATGATACATCGGGAAGAGTGTTCATGAAAGTAATTTATGATTGGGGAGGAGTCTACTATTTCGAATCCGGTCGATATATTTCACAAGCATATTTCTACTCGGTCACAAATATTCAATAAGCGGACTTGATATATCATTCGCGAACACGAATTTTTCACTTAAACCTAACAAAAAAGCCAGCCCATTTCGGAGCTGGCTTTTTCATTTTCAGATATTATCACTTCTGTGTTTCGATGGATAGGAGTTCTACTTCGAAAACAAGTGTTTCTCCAGGTCCGATAGTGGGAGGGCTTCCAGTGTCTCCATAAGCTAAATCAGATGGGATAAATAATTTCCATTTGGATCCAACAGGCATAAGTTGCAATGCCTCAACCCAACCCTTAATTACACCATTTACGGGGAAAGTAGCAGGTTCTTTTCTTTCAACAGAGCTATCAAAGACGGTACCATTAATAAGCGTTCCATGGTAATGGGTTTTCACCATGTCTGTTTCTTTCGGTTTAGGTCCTTTTCCTTCTTTAAGTACAGAATATTGTAATCCGGAAGGAAGTGTTTTTACTCCGGATTTTTTTCCATTTTCAGAGAGGAAGGCCGCGCCTTTGTCTTTATTCTCCTTCAATTTCTTGCCAGACTCTTCTTGTTTCTTTTGCTGTAGCGATTGTATGTAATCGTTAATAACTGTTTGGCATTGTTGCTGACTCATGGTGGTTTCATTACCACTGAAAACATCACGCATGCCGGCAGCCATGATTTCAATGCTGATATTGTCGAGCTCGCTCATTTTCAAATTCCTTCCAATGTCACTGCCAATAGCGTAACTGAGGGAATCAAGTTTGGATTTCATAACGGGTTTACCGCCTTTATCGGCGGTGCTTTGACTCTGACCTTCACAGGATGTTACCAAGGTGAGTGCCATGCAAAATACTGATGCTTGGATGATGGATTTCATATTGATTTTTTAAGTTTCAACAAAGATACTTTATAAAAAATTGTCGAGTTTAAGGTTCTTGTTGCAAGGACAATAAGTCGTTGTTTATAAATCATTTACGAATCACACGGTTCTTTTGGTATTAGTTTTTTGGGGTGTTTTGGAAGTTGTTTTTATGTTTATTTCATTCTGAGGTACGCCTTATAGCTATATTTGGTGCGGTTGGTATAGAGTTTTGAATGAGTTATTTCTCGATAATTGATCTTTTTTACGGGCCGCTGTTTTTGATGGCCTTGATAGTTTATGCTCGGGTTACAAAGTACAGTCGAGTTGAAAAAATGCCCGAGTTCGAGTATTTTTCATGGGGATTGTACTGCAAAATTATCGGAGGACTTTCTCTCTGTTTTATTTACGCGATTTATTACGGTGGTGGAGATACGTTGAATTATTTCCGCGACGGCTCCATTGTGGCTAAGTTGCTGTTTTCAGACCCATCTGGTTTCTTCACCATTATGAGTCAGGGTAACACACCTGAAACTCGATATGTTTTTAATGCCGAAACCGGTTATCCCATATACAGGGATGCTCCCACATTTTTTGTGGTCCGCGTTGCGGCTCCTATCATCCTGCTTTCTGGTGGCAGCTTTGTGGTTACTTCCATGATGTTCGCGCTTTTTTCCTTTTTTGGTAATTGGAGACTCTATAAGGTATTCATCACCGAGTTCCCTGAATTGAAGAAGGAAATGGCCATTGCTTTCCTGTTCATTCCTAGCGTTTTTTTCTGGGGCTCTGGTCTGCTAAAGGATACCATTACGTTGAGTTGTATTGGCTTTTTCACCTATTCGTTCTATAAGATATTTATTCAACGGGAGAAGTTTGCTGCCAATATAATTACCATAATAATTACCAGCTATTTGATTTTGATGATCAAACCCTATATCATTTTTGCACTATTGCCTGGATCCATCATTTGGATAATTAACAAGCAGGTTATTGGTATGCGAAACAAGGTTATTAAGTTTTTAACGGGTCCATTTTTACTTGCTGTCGGTGTTGGTGGTGGTTATTTATTGTTGGCAAACATGGGGGATTTATTGGGCCTGTATTCATTGGACAGCGTTTTGGATCGTGCAGTTATCACTAACAATGACTTGAAAGCTGATTATTACAAAGGCAACAGTGTTGACATAGGGGAATTCGAAGCAACTATACCTAGTATGCTTTCCAAAGCGCCAGTCGCCATCAATTTGGCGCTATTCCGACCGTATATATGGGAAGCAAACAACTTGGTAATGCTTCTGTCGGGGTTGGAGTGTTTTATCATGTTGATCTTCACTATCAGGGTGCTGATAAAAACCCGTTTCTTTGCTGCCTTTCCCATCATATACAAAAACCACCTTCTTTCTTTTGCAATGATATTCAGTATTTTTTTCGCTTTCTCCGTTGGAATTTCAACCAGTAATTTTGGTAGTTTAGTACGTTATCGAATACCTGTTCTGCCCTTTTTCATTGCTTCAATATATTTGATTAGATATATTTACATGAAGGGTAAAGAAGAGCCTCCCAGCGATAACCAAGAGGCCGAACAAATGCAGCCTATTACTGAAGTTGCTGATCAAAACTCATCTTCTGCCTGAATGGAATTTCTCAAGCCACATTTGGAGTACAATCAACTGCCATAGTCTGTTGTACATGAATTCAGATCCTGAAAAATAGGCATCACAGCATGCTTTCACGGCGCTGAATTCCAAAACTCCATATTTGTTTACTGTGGTTTCCGATAGGTAGTGTTCGATCAGGTATTTCAGAGATGTTTGTAGCCATTTGTTGAGAGGAATGGCAAATCCTTGCTTAGGTTTATCGAACAGGTGCTTCGGCACATATTGGTACAATACCTTTTTTAAGATGTATTTCGATACGCCGTTTCTATACTTGAGGTTAGGCGAAATGTTCAACGCCATTTCTACGATACGGTGGTCGAGAAATGGAACACGGGTTTCAATGGAGTATTTCATACTTGCTCGATCAACCTTGGTCAGCAAATCGTCCTGGAGGTAATTTTCAACGTCGTATAGAGCTTGTAATTCAATTGCTTTTAAACGACGTTCTTGTACGTCAATACCTCCCTCTACATCGGTCCCGGTAACTAAACGCTTGTAATTTCCAGAGAAAAAAGCCTCCGACTCTGAAATCTCAACTTCAGTTTGGTTCTTAAGCAGGCCTGGAATTTCCT
>JBJTQS010000076.1:0-5635 GCA_046075765.1 Bacteroidota bacterium | reverse complement strand
CAATCGTTGGGGCGAAAAGGTGTTCGAGACAAACGACCCTGCTATTGGTTGGGATGGCACATACGAGGGCAAAGCCGCTACTCCTGCAGTGTATGTGTATTACCTGGATGCGGTTTGCTTCGATAACCAACGCTTCTTTAAAAAAGGCAACATTAGTCTTATCAGATGAATAGGTTAAAGATTCACATATCGCATCTGATTCATACCACTTGGGCATTGTTGTTTATTTCCCTTGCGGGGATGGGCCCATCCGCGCAAGCGCAAGACCCGCATTGGTCTCAATTTGGAGCAAGTCCGTTAAACTTGAATCCTGCAAACACCGGATTCTTCGATGGTGATTACCGCTTTGTGGCCAACCATCGCAACCAATGGAAATCAGTAACCACACCCTTCATTGGCTTTTCAGGATCATTCGAGTCGTCTTTGAATGCCATATCATCCAATCGCTCTCGAGTTGCAACTGGATTTGTGTTTAACAACGACCGAGCAGGCGACTCAAAGATGGGCACCAATTCGCTGCTGGGAAATTTATCACTGACGCGTGCAATCGGTAAAGACTCTTTACATTTTATTGGTGGTGGATTACAATTGGGAGTAGCGTTAAGAAGCATAGATTATGGCGCATTGACATTCGATGAACAGTACGACGGTGATGTATTCAACCCTTCAATTGGCAACACCGAAAATTTCGATAATAACAACCATGCCTATATGGATATAGGTTTGGGATTCCAATATGTTTACAGGAGCGAACAAGGACTAACCATTGGTTTAGGATCATCCGTTCAACACTTGAACCGACCAAATGACGGATTCTTCAGCACTAAAGTGCGATTGTTCCCCAGGCTGCAAAATCATTTGTCGCTGGTAGTTCCATTGTCTGCCAAGTTGCAATTACAACCTTCAGCATTGTGGATGACCCAAGGCGGAAACAATGAGCTCACATTTGGAACCTCTGCACAATACATGTTGAGTGAACTACCAGGACGCACCTATGCTTTTGCTGCAGGTGCTTGGCTTAGGTCGGGTGATGCCTTGATTCCTTATGTGGGACTTTTATACAACTCCCTTCGATTGGGAATTTCATATGATGTAAATACAAGCGATCTAGACCGCGCCAGCAATGGTCGAGGTGGTTATGAGCTCTCTCTGTCCTACATCATCAAAAAAGTAAAATCCACTGGCATCAAGCCGCCATGTCCTTTGTATTGAAAGCTCGTTTTCGCCATATTGTATTGCTACTCGCTGTGCTTTTCACTGCGCATAGCGATGTCTTTTCGCAAACATTCAATGCGTGGTTAAAAACCGGTGATGAAGCTTTCACAGAAGCACGATATTCTGAGGCGATTGAATATTACAAGAAAGCCTTGGAATTTGAAACCGGTGATGTGGCTTTGGATTACCGGATGGCTGAAGCGTGCAGACTATACAAGGATTATGAGAAAGCTGCAGCCTGGTATGCCAAAGTGTTCGGAAATGATAAAACCAATACTTATCCCTTAGCACTTTTTTATCTCGCTGAGATGAAAAAGTACAATGCCGATTATGGAACCGCTTGCCGATTATTTGGAGAATATGCCGCTAAGCATACGCAGGACTCTACCTATTTCATGGTCAAAGCAAAGACCGAATCAGGATATTGCGAACAAGTGTTGGCATTAGACAAGCAACATCTGAAGGCCACTGTGGTCAACGCAGGCAACGAAGTGAATTCAAAATTCTCCGATTTCGGTGCGAGCATTTCTGGAGATTCCGTGATGTACTACGCATCGCTTCGCTTTTTATATGAACCGAAAGAGAAAAAGCAGAAGCCTTATTTCGTTTCGAGAATATTAAAATCAGAAGGCGGCATCAAGCCAAAGAAAAAACCTGCGCCCATTGCCGCCATGGTCAACGACCCTCCCCTACACAATGGGAATGCCGGATTCAGCCCTGATCACCGCCTCGTGATATTTACGCGTTGTGAGGATACACCAGATGGTAAAAGGCCGTGCCGATTATATTACAGCAAACTCAATTCAGGCAGATGGTCGAAGCCTGAGCCTGTGGTTGGCAATGTGAATATAGACAGCGGCTATACATCGACTCAACCATCCATTGAAGCTCGAGGTGCCGAAGGATATACTTTGTACTTTGCATCAGACAGGCCCGGAGGATTTGGAAAAATGGATATCTGGAAAAGAGATTTCGATGCGAATATGCGTTTTTCAGAACCTGTAAACTTGGGTTCGGTCATTAACACCTTCGACGATGAGATGACGCCGTATATAGATACCAGAAACGGCAACTTGTACTTCAGCAGTTATGGGCATGCTGGTTTAGGAGGCATGGATATCTTCAAAAGTCATCGAGAGAATGGAACATTCTTAACACCTGAAAACCTCGGAAAAGGTTATAATACCAGTCAAAACGATGTTTATTTCACCATCAACAACAACGACGACAAAGGAACATTGACATCGAATCGGACAGGATCGCTATTCATTGCCAGCAAGACTTGCTGCTATGATATTTACTACCATGAACCAATTAAAATTGATACCACGGTATTAGCGGTAATAGATACGCCTAAAGTAGACTCCACTTTGAAGGTTGACCCCGTCAACAAAGAGTATTATGAGGATTTCCTTCCACTAAGCTTGTATTTCGATAATGACGAGCCCGACAAACGCACTTTAGCAGTCACTACCAACAAGAGCTACGATAAGCTTTATCGTGACTACATTGCACGCATCAATGATTACAAGGAAAATTATGCGGACAAAAAAAAGGAGCGAAATATTTCCGACTCGGAGATTGATTCATTCTTCACCAATACGGTCACTTATTCATGGAACATGTTAAATGGATTTTGTGCCAAGGTTGAAAAAGCCATGAAAGCAGGCGTTGTATTGGAGTTGGAAATAAGAGGACGTGCCAGTCCGTTGGCCGAGACTGCTTACAATGTAAACCTATCTAGAAGGCGAATTTCCAGCCTCCTGAATTATATGCGCCTATATAATGACGGCGCTTTGCGTTCGTATTTTGATTCCGGCAGGTTGAAATTGACTGAAGTGCCCGCAGGGGAATCGTTGTCCAAATCTGGAGTAAGCGACAACAGAGGAGACGTCCGCAATTCCATTTACAACCCAGCAGCTGCCAGCGAACGATTAATAGAGTTGATTGGCGTTCGCATCAATCCCGAATCAAATCAATGAGCACGGCTACCTCGCTTAAGGATGTAAAGGTTTTGTTGGTTGAAGACAACAAGATCAATCAAATGCTATTGAGGAAAATGATTGAGAACCTTGGTTGCATCGTATCAACAGCTGACCATGGTATCCACGCATTGGAAAAGCTTTGCGGTGCAGAAAAATTTGATATTGTATTAACAGACATTCAAATGCCTGTAATGGGCGGCTTTGAGTTGGCCAACAGTATTCGAATGTCGGATAATAAAACCATATCCACTATTCCAGTTTTAGCACTAACCGGATATGCAGATGAATTAGATCTAAAGGCAGCTAAAGATTCGGGAATCCAAGAGGTACTTACCAAACCTATTGGTCAAGAGGAAATAAAAGAAGCTTTACAGCGTGCTTTAAGAATCAGCCCAAGTAAGACTTAAGCAGCTTGCTACGGGAATTGTGCCTCAACCTACGGATGGCCTTCTCCTTGATTTGACGAACACGTTCTTTGGTCAAGTCGAATTTGTCTGCAATCTCCTCTAAAGTCAAGCTGTGATTGCATCCGATTCCGTAGAACAACTTAACAACATCGCTTTCCCTTTGTGTAAGTGTTGAGAGCGAACGATTGATTTCCTGATTGAGCGACTCATTCATGAGAAAACCGTCTGCCAATGGAGCGTCAGGGTTTTCCAATACATCTAGCAAACTATGTTCTTCACCGGCAACAAAAGGCGCGTCCATGCTTACATGCTTTCCGGATATCTTGAGGGTGTTTGCCACGCTTTCCTCAGGGAGCTCCAAAGCTTCAGAAATCTCACTGTTGCTGGGTTCGCGTTCGTATTTCTGCTCCAAAGCTGAAAACGCCTTCTTTATCCTGTTAACGGAACCCAATTGATTGATGGGTAAGCGCACAATCCTGGACTGTTCCGCCAGAGCCTGCATAATGGATTGGCGAATCCACCATACCGCGTAAGAAATGAATTTGAAGCCACGAGTCTCGTCGAATCGTTTGGCGGCTTTGATCAGTCCGAGATTTCCTTCATTAATCAAATCAGGAAGACTGAGTCCCTGGTTCTGATATTGCTTAGCCACAGAGACCACGAAACGAAGGTTAGCTCGCGTGAGCTTCTCAAGAGCCCATTGATCGCCTTGTTTGATCCTACGAGCAAGCTTCACTTCCTCTTCGGCGGTAATCAGGCCTTCGCGACCGATTTCCTGTAAGTACTTTTCAAGGGAGGCATTCTCCCTGTTGGTGATGGATTTGGTGATTTTAAGCTGACGCATCCTGCACGAATGTTGTTTGGTTAAACCCCTTAATCAATCTTTGTAAACTCAAACATGGAATGAGTGGGCAGCCATGTTTTTACAATTTCGTGACCGAAAAGTAATATTTCTTTAAACTTTACAAAAGCTGTTTAAAAGAATTTATTAACAACCCGCAAAAAGTTTAACATGCAACGAAAAAATTAATCGTTGAAAATGAGGAGCGTAGCTCAGGAAATAAAGTTTTCGACTTTACTTACCCCTTACAAGCTGGAAAAACCCGCTTAAGTCGTATGTTTTTCCCTCTATGCCCGTAGCCTTTACTACATAAATATAAGAACCTGCAGGAAGCTCGGTACCATCAGACGACTTGCCATCCCAACCTGATTCCAACTCGTTCCAAGAATACACCTCTTTGCCCCATCTGTTGAAAATGTTGCATGAGATTTCAACGATAGCCAATTCATCAAAGTGGAAAGTATCGTTCAAATTGTCGCCATTGGGTGTGAAAATGTTTGGAATAAACAAGCTGGAGAATGAGTCAACAATGATGTACGAGAAAGAAACCGTGTCTGAACATCCAAGTGCATTCGTGACAGTTAACAGGACAGTATATTCTCCCATAGTCTCGTAAACGTGGGTAGGGTTTTGATCTGTTGAGGTGTTTCCATCTCCAAACGCCCAATTGTATGTATTGGCACCGGATGAAGTGTTATTGAAGTTCACAGTGAAAGGTGTGAATCCTTGTACCGTATCAGGAACGAAAGAGGGAATGATTTGCGGCAGTACTGTAATGGTAACCGAATCGGTGGCTGTACAACTTCCGTTTGCTGCAGTTACCACAAAGGTGGTGGTTGTTAAAGGGTTAGCTGTTGGATTGGCGATATTGGGATCGCTAAGTCCAGCAGATGGTGACCAACTATAAGTTGTAGCGCCACTGGCTGAAATTTGAGTGGATGCTTCGTAGCAGATGTCCAAATCCTGACTGACCAAAAGCGATGGGTACGGAGTCACATCTACGGTTACTGATGCTTGCGATGAGCAACCATTGGCATCCGTTACGGTTAACGTGTACACGGTAGTGCTTGAAGGGTTTACCGATTGTGCACCGCTGACAGCTCCGTTACTCCATGTGTATGAATATGGCAGGGTTCCTCCGCTGGCAACCCCTGCGATAGTAACGGGATCTCCGCTGCAGGTGCTTT
>JBJTQS010000075.1:0-8025 GCA_046075765.1 Bacteroidota bacterium | reverse complement strand
GTTTTACGGGTTCGGTGGTGTTAGAGGCTCGCAGATCGTAAGATGGCGTCCATCCAGCAGCAGAAACCATGTAACTCAGCTCTAAAACTCCAGTGGCAGGAGCATCTGCACTGATTGTAACCACTACTTGATTATCGGGTTGGTATGGTATTTCAGGCTCTGTATCGTCTTTATAGGCGCGCAATTCATTCAGCTTTTGTGTTACTTCATTTGAATTAGCTTCCAATTGGAATTTATCCCGCTTGGCTTTCGCAATGAGCGCGTTTAGCTCTCCAAGCCTTTTGTGAAAGAACTCCATCGCTTTTATTAGCACTTCGAGAGAATCGCTCTTACCTTCACCTTTAGCTAATTTGTTTTTCACTATCATATCCTTTTCCAAGCTCAGGGATGCCAAACGCTCGGCGATTTCGGATTCCCTGAAATCTAACTCAGTTAATGAATCCTCAAGCTGTTTTATTTGTTTGGTGATGGCTTTGGGAACTGCAAGTGTTTTTACAGGCTCTGGGTATTTGATTCTGTGTTTGACATCCGTTACCACAAAGGCCCCTTTACCACCTGCTTGTATGCTTGCAGGATTAATGCCTTGGGTGAGGCCAGTAAATACTAGATGGGTAATGCCCGTTCCCACAGAAATATTGGTGGTTCGGAATACTTGAGCCCCTTGCGTGAACACAGTCACGCGTTCTACATTGGATTTAACAGGTTTTTCGTCGGCGAAGGTGCTGGTGGTTGACAATAGCAAGCCACAAGCGATGATCAGCTTTTTCATGTTTTTGTTTTTAAAAGTTAATTGGTCCTAAACGCGCCTGATATGCTAGCGCAACGGACTATAGATGTGGGTATCGTTTAGATTCCACACAGCACATTGAAATTTTTTTAAGAAAGGAAAAGACGGGCTTGTGCTGGCCGCTTAGCTTTGAGCCAAAGCGTAATAAATAGGCATTCCGATAGTAATATTAAAAGGGAATGTAAGTCCAAGTGCCATGGGGATATAAAGTCCGGGATCGGCTTTGGGCGCTGCGATACGCATGGCAGCGGGAACGGCTATGTAAGAAGCACTAGCAGCCAGTACAGCCAAAATAAAACGATTGCCGATATCATCTGTAACCAAGGAGCTTGCCCATGCCACAAAGCAGCCGTTAATGGCGGGAATGATGATGGAGAAGGCGCTAAGGAACAAACCATATTGCTTGAAAGCAGCGAAACGCCTTGCAGTAACCATCCCCATTTCGAGCAAAAAGATGGCCAAAAAGCCTTTGAAAATATCTGTTGTGAATGGTTTGATCCCTTCTGCTTGCTTGGTATCAGCGATGAGACCGATTACTAAGCTTCCCAATATCAGCAAAACACTTCCGTTGGTAAAGGAATGTTTAATCGTGTCTTTGATATTGCCTGTGTTACGCGCTTCGGCATCGAAACGCATCATCAATATCACACCAATGATGATGGCAGGTGACTCCATCAATGCCATGATGGCTACCATGTGTCCTCCAAAATCCAGTCCTTGTCCTTCCAAAAAGGTGGCAGCTGCCACGAAAGTAACCGCACTTACAGATCCATACGTAGCGGCAACGGCACCCGCATTGCTAACCGACATGCGCTTCTTCAGAATAAAGAACGTATAGAAAGGAATAATGGCTGAAACCGCAATGCCGAATAATATGGAATATAGTATTTCGCTTGAGAACGGTGATAAAGCAAGCTCCTGCCCGCCTTTGAAGCCGATTGCGAACAACAGGTAAAGTGAAATGAACTTGCTGGAAGAAGGTGGGATTTCAAGATCACTTTTCACATTGGCCGCGATGATTCCCAACATAAAAAAGAGCAATGTAGGGTTGGTGATGTTAGAAATCAGGAGCTGGAAATCCATGGCTTTAAGTAAGTTTTATTAAAAATCTAAGGGCAAAATTAGTTAAGAGGTGCCATCAGTGGGTTCTTAAAACCAATATACAGTACCCATTTCAACTTGAAAAACAAGAATGCACATTGGTATCATCTTCAACATCCATAGCAATACCTTCAGGTAAACCATATACTACAGATAATGAATTTCTTATCTAAAAATCCAACAGCATATTAGAATAATCTGCATTTTGTCAAAAAAATGTAAAAACAATTCAAAGTTTTCTTTTGTTAATTTGTGCAACCTAAAACTTAAACAAAATGGAACATCTTACAATTGGCAGTGACAACTACGTAGCATTTACCTTCTTCATAGGTACTATGGCTATGATGGCGGCTTCTGTGTTCTTCTTCTTCGAGTTGAGCAACACGTCGCAAAAATGGCGCACATCTGTGTTGGTATCAGGATTGATCACCTTCATTGCTGCTGTGCATTACTATTACATGCGTGGTTACAACTTGGAAACAGGTGAATCACCAACATTCTTCCGTTACGTGGATTGGATACTTACTGTTCCACTCATGTGTGTTGAATTCTATTTGATTACCCGCAAAGCAGGTGCTAAAATCGCTTTGTTGTGGAAATTGATCTTTGCTTCTTTGGTGATGTTGGTAACCGGTTACATCGGCGAAACTATCGATCGCGACGGAAGTGTATTGTGGGGAGTCCTTTCTGGTGCTGCTTACTTCTACATTGTTTACTTGATATGGTTTGGTGAAGTGGCCAAACTAGCCACCAATGCCGGAACGCAAGTTGCTAAAGCTACACGCACATTAGCATGGTTCGTACTGGTTGGCTGGGCCATCTATCCATTGGGCTACATCCTGGGAACTCCAGGTGGCTTGTTCGGAATACAGTTAGTGTCTGATCCTGCCGCAGCAGCACACTCCATGGATATTGTTTACAACATTGCTGACGCAGTGAACAAAATCGGATTCGGGCTTGTGATTTACGCATTGTCTCGTACTGAAGACTAATCAAAATAAATTTAAATGCCGGAGGTTCGTCTTTGTTACCGAGTCTCCGGCATTTCTTAGCTTTTTTTGACTTTTCACAAAACTCAAAAGTCACAATTTAAAATGTCATACCTGTCTTGCTAATGAACATGGAATTGCATTTCCGAAGGATATTGACATTGATGATTGTCGCGTTAAGCGTTTTCACAACAGCATTTGGAGAGCAGGCGTCATTTGTAGTGGCAATTGCCTTGATCTGTCTAATAGGAATTCCACACGGAGCCACCGACCACATTTTATTCTTTTCAATTGCGCAGAAAATGCCAGGTGATAAAAAGAAAACACAGCTTCGGTTTTATATGACATATTTAGGCATCATGGCAACCTATGGCCTACTTTGGTACTTATCGCCACAGTTATCTTTTTTACTATTTATTATTGTTTCATTTTACCACTTTGGGCAGGAGAATCTGAAAACTTTTCGTTGGAAATCATCCTACCTCAAGTATATATCATTCATGTTTTCCGGGGTTTTTTTGTTAGCCACCCCCTTATTGGCTGACATGAATTCCGCGTGGCCCATAATTAAATCTATCATGGGCCTAGGCGACAACATCTTTGTAGACACGCATCAATGTCGACAGATTTCTTACGCAGTTGGAATAATATATGGTTGTTTTATAGTTGTCCTAATGTTATCCCGCAATATCGATTCGGGCGCAGGCACTAAAGAGTTGATCAACTCTTCCATTTTGTTTTCACTGTTCGTTTCCACTCCATTGATGATGGGTTTTGCAGTCTACTTTTCTTTATGGCATGCACTTCCTTCGATTATTGAGCAAATAAGCTTCCTCAAGATAAATCAAGTCAAATACAATTTCAAAAGTCATGTAAGAAACCTAGCCCCCTACACGATACTAAGTATAATAGGAATATTCGTGGGACTTTTTATGCTTGACAACAGCTCATTGTCAGCAAAAACCGGTATAGGTTTTATGTTCCTCTCAATTATCACGCTGCCTCATATCATTTTAATGGATAAGTTTCATGAGATGAGCGCCGAGAAGCCCATTGTTGAAACAAATCAACCTTACGCTGTTTCATAGATAATCTCTGGCTCTTTTCCGTAAAGTCATTTAGGGTAACTTTAATAAATCGACTTTCCTACATTTGCTTGAACTTTTCCAATTAAACATGGACAAAATCGAGCATTTAGGTATTGCTGTCAAAGACCTGCAAACCGCTGGCGAAACCTACACCAAACTCCTAGGCAAGCCTCCTTACAAGACCGAGGCCGTGGAGAGCGAAGGCGTGAACACCATGTTTTTCGAAACCGGCGAGAGTAAAATCGAACTGCTAGAGGCAACAAATGCAGATAGTCCTATTGCACGATTCATCGAAAAAAAGGGAGAAGGCATACATCATATCGCCTTTGCAGTTTCAGATATACGAGCAGAGATGAAACGATTGGAATCCGAAGGGTTCACCTTGCTGAATTCTGAACCCAAGATGGGTGCCGACAATAAATGGGTGTGTTTCCTGCACCCGAAAAACAGTCACGGTGTTTTAGTGGAACTCTGCCAAGACCGCGGATAAAATACAACTCCGCATCGACCTAGTGATGGTCGTCGCCATAAATTTTGAATGCCCTCTTGATGGTAGAAACAATGGTGGTGGCAATAATGGCTCCGAGGAATGCCAAGAAGATATCCTTTTGCGCGTCCCAGATATCGCCTTGAGTGCCCAGATACGCATCACCTTGGGCTTTGAAAAAGATATCGGCCACCGCCCACTCAATCAATTCATAGAATGCACTTATTGACATAGTGATCTCGATGGGTAACACCCAAGAGGCTGTTGGCGGATATTTAAGCCAACGCAGAAAAAGTTCCCTCATGGGATATGCCAACAGGAATCCGAAGGAAAAATGCACGATACGATCGTAATGGTTTCGTGATGTATTGAAAACCTCCATCAACCAATAACCAAAAGGATTTTCAGCATAGGTGTATTTGGAACCATAGACATGCAAACACATGTAAACGCATATCAGCAAATATGAAAGATCGCTGAACTGGTATTTACGGAATGAAGCTAAAAGGAACACCACAAAAATGACCGTCAATGTGTTTTCCAACATCCAATTGGACATATCCGTAGTACCTAAGAAAGTACTGACCCAAACGGCTGAAAAGACAGCAAGAAACGCCATCACCCAACGGTTTTGTTTGAAAGGTGTGCGGTAGTTGGAAATGGCTATGGTAAATCCCATTTGTTTCGGTATTGGTTCGGCCAAATGTAAATGGAATTTTCACAAACACCAAAACACATACCTCAACCCATCACCCTATCCCGAATTTTTAGGAATGTTTCTTCGATCAAGATGGTGAAGATGACTGAAACGGCAAAGGTTAATATTAGAAATATGGATACACCTAAAAGGCCATTACCGAATTCATCGGTGACGATTTTGACAAACATGTAATGCCACAGGTACCAATTGTAACTGAAGTAAGCCATAAACCTTAACGGAAATACAAATTTGAGTTCAGTAGTATATGCAGATGCGACCAATAGAAAAAACGATAAGTGGGTTAGGCTGTTAAACACCACCTTGGTATAAAATGCCGATTGAAGCGTTACATCCATAAAAATGGCGGCGCCTAATAAGATCAAACCTAGAATGAAAACAACACCCTTCAGCCACTTTCTGAAAAACACCTCTGCATGGTTTTTGAATAGATAGCTGATGAGCACACCATAGCCAAGTGCATCAATTCGGTTATGGGTGCCGGCATATGTTTCTTGACTTGCCAAGAAGGAATACGATAAGTATTTTCCTATGAGACCCATTGCAATCATACCAAGAATACCAGCCAGTAGAAGTCGGCGGCTTGAAAGGTATTGTGCCGTTATGAAAACAAACGGCAGTATGAGATAGAAATGTTCTTCCACACAAAGCGACCAGATATGAAAGAAAATTGGCGAGCCGTCGCCCGTGTAATTGAAATAGAAAAGCATATACCGCTTTAAATCACTCCATGGAACCAAATATTCGGGCGCGCTTTCATTGTACATGAGCCAAACCAATGCGTTTCCAAAAAGCATGAAAAAATAAAACGATGGCAATATCTTGAAGGCCCTTTGAGCGAAAAACCTTGGGAATGAAATTTTCTTTTCGCTCTCGTATTGATTCACGAGAATTCCTCCAATAAGCAATCCTGAAATCACAAAAAACAAATCCACTCCCAACTCGCCGTAAGGAAGTAGCTTGTTGAAATGCGCCAATGCAACGGAAAGAATCGCCAATGCTCTGGCCACATCAACTGCAGGGTTCCTCTTGCCTGAACGAATGACATCGAAAACCTTAAGCCTGGATTTTAAGGCCTGCCAAACACTAAATTCCTTATTTGAAGACAACATGCTTAATCGGAGGACTGGAAACAATCTGTCAGCTTGACAATTGTTCCGTTAGCTGCATGTAATGATAATAAAAGTTCATCAATGCTGGTTAAATAGCCCATGGTAGTGTTACCTGATCATCACTCCGTTTTTGCCAAGCACCGGTATGGGAGAGAAGTTTTCCTCCATAATGGTTTCAGGCAAGAAGGTGTACTTGCGGTCGTATATGGTGCTGCCAATATAGAAACTTACCCAATATTCGTTGTTCAATCCGAACACCTGCCTGTCGATGGGCTCTACTCTAACGGCACTCGATGGATCTACATAGTCGAAAAAATGCCGCAAGACCGATGTCTTCACCTCTTCGCCATCACAAACCCCGTATCCTCTACTGGTAACGAGTACGCCATGTATTTGCTGTTTTTTGAGGTTGATGAGGAACACATCCCAAACGGTGAATTCATGCGGCGACTCATCCTCTCCCAAATCAGGCACAATGGCTAACGCCATATCCTCTACTTTCAGCTCCGGTATATCTTTAAGCATTTCTTTATAGACTAGTTAAAACTTAATTCTTGTTTCCGAATATCTTCAAAACTTCTCCGAGCATAACAGGCATGTCTGAAGGAGTACCTGTAGCATCCTTCTCTCCTCGTTCGTGTCCGAGCCTGACGATGATGATGTTTTCTGATGGAATTACGAAAATATACTGTCCGAGAATTCCTCGAGCATAATGAACCAATTTTCCATCCTGCTCGCGAATCCACCATTGGAATCCATAAGATATATTCGGTTTGTCGCCATCCAAAGTTGGTGCAGGCGTAAGCGCTTCACGCACGTAAGATTCGGATACAATTTGGCGGCCATTCCATTTACCTTTTTGCAACATCAGCTTACCAATACGGGCAAAGTCGCGGGCGTTGGAATAGATGCAGCAATAAGCTTTTTCATCTCCGCTTTCATGATCAAGACTCCATTTAGCATCATGCTCCGCGCCTAAGGGCTTCCATAGTTTCTCGGAGGCGTACTCGCTAACGGTTTTACCGGTGGCGGACTTTAGAACGAACGACAACACTTGAGAATCGGAGCTTCGGTACTCGAATTTTTTACCTGGCTCCTCTTTCACACACAAATCATTCATCTGCTCCCGCAACTTGGTGTCGTAATAAGACCTTGTGGTAGGACTTGTAAGGCTGGTGTACCCCTCGTCGTAATCCAAACCAGAGCTCATGGTTAGCAAATGGCGGATGGTAAGCTTACGGTTCTCGCCATGGTTGTATTCGGGGTAGTAGGTGTAAACAGGTTCATCCAGGCTCTTGATCTTTCCCTCATCCAAAGCAATACCGATCAATATGCCAATGACACTTTTTGCCATGGAAAAAGAGTTCGAATAAGATTCAGTACCATAACCCTCTTGGTACTGCTCGTAACGGATAGAGTCGTCTTTGATTACCAAAAAGGCCACCGACTTGTATCGGTCAATGGTTTTTTGAAGGGTATCGGATAAGGCAACCTTGTTGTAATCGGCGCCTAAATTCCATGGCTGAGGAGTGCCCGGCTCGATGGTGCGATAAGCAAAAAGATCGAGGTCGTCTATATCAACATAGTTGTAAACAAGTGCCTTGTAGTAATACCATTTGCCAGAAAAATACAAAGCCAGATTGCCAGCTATCAGAACCACTAGCAAAACATGCCACCAACGGATTTTCCTTTGCTTCATGATTTGAAGTTTACTTGTGAATGGTCGTTCAATAACCTAAATCC